>JAGTUY010000123.1 GCA_018224455.1 Desulfosarcina sp. | reverse complement strand
CTCCCTGGACAATTATCCGCTCCGACAACAAGAAAAAGGCACGACTCAACTGCATTAAACATATTCTGTCCAAAGTCGAGTATGAAAGGAAGATCTCCGAAGATCAGCTTCAGATCGATCCGGAAATTGTGGTATCAGGCATTGATGAAATCAGATTTATGGAAGATCATCTGATGACGGGCGTTGAGTTACCAGGTTGATCGCGGTTTTTAAATGCGGTTTGGTTCCGAAACGTTTTAAGATTCCAATTTTCAGGGAGGAAAAAATGGCTGTTCAAGTTATCATAAAACGCAAGTGGCGCGTCGATAAGCCGGAAAAACTTCTTCCGCATCTCGCGGAATTAACCTCGCGTGCAAAAGAACAACCCGGATATATTTCCAGCGAGACATTAAGAAGCTTAGAAGATTCCGAAAATTTATTGGTTATAAGCAAATGGGAGACCGTTGACGACTGGAAGAAATGGCTGCTTAGCAAAGAAAGAAGAGATCTTCAAGGCAGAGTGGATTCTCTGATCGGAGAAAAGACCTTTTACGAAATTTTTGAGAATTTCGGACCCATTTAATTCGCTTCAATTAATTTAGTTTCCTGCCAAGGCGTTGAATTTTTAATCAACTTTGCATAATGTTTGCCGGTCGATTTAACTTCAGCCAGTTTTGCCAACGGCATTTCCATTCACCACTTGCTGTATGGATGGTGAATCAGATTCGCGTTGAAATATCTGGGGTCGCCGGTTACCTCCTCACCAACCCATTCCGGTTTGACAAATATCTGGTCTTCACTTTCAAGCTCCACCTCGGCCACGAGCAAACCCAGATTTTCCCCAAAAAATTCGTCTGCCTCCCAGATGAGTCCATTGAACTCGATTTTGTACCTCATTTTTTCGATAAGGGGCTTTTCACACAGATCATCCAGCATGGCTTTGGCCTCAGCCACAGGAATTTCATATTCGTACTCCACGCGCACAGCTCCCCGGGATACCCCCTTAACGGTTAAAAAACCGTTGTCGTTGACAATGCGTATGCGCACGTTTCTTTCTTTTGTGCTGTTTAAATAACCCTGGCGATACTTGGTCCCCTTTTCATTACGCCAGGCACCTTCCTTAAGCAGAAATTTTCTCTCGATTTCCAGAGCCATCAATACCTCAACACACGTTGATTTTTATTTCCCATTTCAGGTTCAAAAGCGTTTGTTCGCCAAGGCGGTTTTCTGGAATTTTACCCACAGGTTTCGATAGGCTTTTGAAGCAACTGACTCCGGTGCAGAGGCTGCAACCGGCCGGCGATCAATTCCCATTCTTTCAATCTGCGATAAATAAGGAATCAGACTTCGCAGCACGCCATCATACTCCTTCACCATCTTCGCCATAAGTTCCATGTGCATATTTTTCCGTCTATCAACCATCGAAAAAAATGCGTAAATTTTACCCGTATCATAATTATTCTTTCTGCAGAATGCCAGTAATTGTCTATAGGTTCTAACAGAAAGCGTTGTTGGAATTAGTGGAACGAGGATGAACTCTGAAGCGTGGAATATATTATCGGCCAGGATACTGATGGTGACCGGACAGTCAAAAATGATCAGATCATATTCAGCCTCAAAAAGCTTTATAATTTTTTTCAGTCTCTCTTTCGGGTGTTTGAATTTGTAAATAGCGGCCTCTAAATGGCGAAGGGTGAAATCGGCCGGCAGCAGGTCCAGATCTTTATAATCAGTGCCTTTAATGGCTTTATTTATCTTCTCGCCTCCTTTTATAAACCCCTTTGGACCATAATTCAGCTTGGGTTTGATCCGAAAATAATAGGTGGCGGAACTTTGGGGATCAAGATCACAGATCAAGGTTTTGACGCCTGCCTGCGCAGCCAAATAAGACAAGTTTACTGCCGTGGCGGTTTTACCGACGCCCCCTTTGTTGCTGTATATTGCCAACGTTCTCATCGAACCGTCTCTTTCTGTTTTGACGCGAAAAGTTCACTAAATGCGATTTTGTTCGGAGGCGATGCATAGTCTGCAAATGTTTGGGCAAATGTATCTTTAATGATCTGCTTTTCTCCTTCCAGGGTTCCGATAAGGCTGCCGATGGCGACAAGTATTTTTTTTTGTTTATGCCCAGTCGTCAGAGGTTCTTCTGCAATGTTTAACAGGTATTCTTCCTGAACACATAGGTCATTAAAATCCCCTAAATTGTCTTGTAGTGTCCTCAATTGGGCAATCAAAATATTGATTTTTTTGCTTGGAAACAAACTGGAGAAAAACTCCATCAGATATCTTAGTTTTTTGCATGCAATTCTGAGTGCATGTAATTTTTCGTCCTCGGTGTTCTCAATTGTCCGGCTGCCGTCTTTTACGATGCGTCGATATTGCTTATAAATCCTTTTTCTTGCAAAGGCTATAATGGGCACTTTGGCATTACATGCCAGCGGCGGATCTTGCACGGGCTCATCTAAAAAGGCTTCCCAATCCTGCATGATTTGCCCATACCTTTTTGACTGTAAACTGCGGATAAATTTTTGCAGGGCCTTGGATCGATTTTTTCGCAAATAATCAAAAAGAGGGTCGATGTCATCGCGCAAGGCAGTCGGGAGCATCGCTTTGAAGGCATCCGCTTTAAGCAGGTAGACATCTAAATCGCGTAACGGGTTGGAGAGTTGACCCACAAAGGAAAAATCCTTTTTAAATCGGCTGGTCGGTTTTTGTGGAAACACGGATTTTATCTGACCCAAAGCAGAACGGGTGCGCCGAATCGCAACTCGAAAATCATGTAAGAATTCCGTATCCAGGTCCTTCTCAAGGTGGGCCTCATTGACCTTCATAATCTGCAGTAAATATCGTAAAATAATCTTTGTGGCTTCATCAGAGCGCATAGCGGGATCGAGTTGTATTTTCAATTTTGAAGAATAACTATCTGAATTTAGGCCCGCTGCCTCGATTGCTTTAAAGTAGATGTCTTCTTTTTTGAGCAAAGCACATCCGGTTGCTTCGAGGCGTTTGGTTAGGTGTCGGCAGTCCTTCGTGTATCCCTTAACCGGCTGCAACCACAAATAGGCTGCCAAAACCGGGGCGTTTTTTCCTCGTTCGGACCTGAATTCCTCAGAGACCAGGCGGGCCACTGTTTTTTCATCCTGGTTTAAAATGCGATGAACTGTTGATCGGGAATGCAGCTCGGTAAGTCTTAAAAGGGCTCGCATTTTTAAGACCGTTGATAGCTGCGCTTTTAATTTACTGTCGGGAAAATCCCATATAAAAACAGGTGGCAAGGTAATTACGGCGCTTTGAATAATGTTGTTTTTGAACAGGTTACGTAAAAAGAGGCTGTTTTCGAACGTGTACAATACCAATGATTTATTAAATAAGCGCCAGTCAAACGTATCGTAAATCGCCATGCTCATCAGCACGGGTTGCTCTTTTTTGATTGCATAATGATCAGCCAATGCGCCGGCCAGCTGCTGTTGGTTGTACCCGTCAGGCAAACTGAATTTTAAATGATTGTCCATCCCTTAACCCTCGATTGGTAATTTTACTCAGCCGGGTAGCGCTTTGGATAATCGTAAAATAAGGATTCGCCTTTACCTCGCCGCACTTTTTTCCATTTGTTCACATTGAATTGGATGCAGTATACGCCCGTGGTTACAATGTTGGGTACCGGACTCTTTTTAAGCCACATGTTAGCCAGGTCATTTAAATCTGGGTTATGTCCAAAAAGCATAATCGTTTCATGTTTATCGTCCAGATTTCGCACCATATCGAACAGATACGTGGCACTGGCATGATACATGTCGTCGTCAAAGATTATCTTCTTTTTCGGATAGGCGATGGCTTTGGCAATAGCTGTGGCCGTTTTTCTGGCCCTTTTGGCCGGACTTGACAGGATAAGGTCGGGAATCATGTGTCGCTCTTTTAGTTTTTTCCCCATAAACGGCGCATTCTTTTTACCTCTTTTGTTCAAGGGCCTGTCAAAGTCCTCCAGACTGAGATCTTTCCAGCTTGATTTGGCATGTCTGATCAGAATTATTGTTTTCATTTTGAACACTCCGCTAAGCCTTTTAAATATCAGTCCGGCCAATTCGACGATAAATGATCGATTGGTTTTTGTCCAAAATATTGCTTATTTTTGGTGATAAATGGTTCTCGGCAAACGGTTGTCCTAACCTTCTCAATAGCTCGGAAATTTTTGTGAGCGGACCCGTCCATCAAAAGCATTTAACATCATTATATCATATGCTGTAGCGCGCTTTGTCATAGAAGCAGCCAGTATAGCTGCATGGCCGTAATCGATACAATACCAAACATCAGGTGTGTGACCGGATGGCTGGTGGGCAGCCAGCAGAAGAAAACCCGGCGGCAAAACCATCGTTGACTCGGCTTTCAGGCCACATTCTCTACATCGACTGTCGGACGTGGCGTCGTCGGTTCGTGGATGAAAAACCCACATATTGCTTCACAGCCGCCTCGGCAAGTTTTGTTTCAGCAGGTTTTGCACAACCATTATCTGCCCGAAGCGTTGCGGCGTCAATGGATGGCCGGCCGTTTTTCTGGTTGTGCTTGCCATCGTTTTGCTTGCATGGTTTAAAAAAGAGTGTTGAAAAACAATTGTGCTTGGTTTTACAAATGTCACCATTGGGCCTTCATGCTCAGTGATTGTCCTCAAGCGATGTTTTCTCACTGAAGCTTGCCTGGGTATGACCGTGCCATGATATTTTGCACCGCCGATGGGTTAATGGTGTCATGGGTATGGTGTTTGTGTTAAACCGAATCGGAGAAACTTGGGGTTAGCGGTTCCGATGAAAAAATCAACCGTCGCCTTCTATACATTTAATTGCCCATCGCAAGCATAGGGGTTGAGGGGAAAATACAATCCATCATGTTTGATCCACATATTCTCCTGACTGGCGTCATTATCTTTGTGGCCAGGATCTGTGATGTCTCCATCGGCACCATCCGCACCATCGTCACGGTTCAGGGGCGGACCGCCATCGCTTTTTGCCTGGCAATTTTCGAAATTTCCATCTGGCTGACCGTCGTCAGCACGGTGATCACCCAGATCAAGGACCAGCCGCTGCTGGTCGCCTTTTATGCGTTCGGCTACGCCACCGGCAACGTGGTGGGGATCATGGTCGAGCGCAAGCTGGCTTTCGGGACGATGATCCTGAGAATTATCACCCGCACTGCAGGACCTGAAATCGCGGCTCACCTGAGAGAAAAAGGCCAGCCGGTCACCATTTTCCATGGTGAAGGTATGCGGGGGCCGGTCAACGAGCTGTACATTGCCTGCCGGCGACGGGAATTGAAATGGATTTTGCCCGAGGTGCAGCGTCTGGATCCGAGATTATTCTACGTCATCGAACAGGCCCGAGACATGAGCAAAGTGCTCAAGCCGGTATCCACTGCCCTTGGCGGTTGGCGGGCCACCGACAAGCGCAAATAGGCTTTTCATCTGCGGAAAATGACAAAATCGGCGAGTGAAACGAAACCTTCCGGATATTTCTGGTTCTATTGTGCTGGCTGTCCCATTCGCTCATGGGATGTCGCTTTGTCGATGGCACTGATTTTCACAGCTAAAGGAAATAAACCATGCGAACGCTTAATCTGATGGCAGCTACCCTTTTGACTGCCGCCCTAACGCTGTTCAGCTGTTCGGAAAAGATCGAACCGGGCAACACGGCACCGCAGACAGGCCCGGCCATCGCGGTGACCGTCGCGGAGGTGGCCCAGGCGGTGCAGCCGGTGATGTATGATGCCGTCGGTACCTCACGGGCCCGGGTGTCTGCCACGGTATCCAGCAAGCTGATGGGCACCATTCAGGCCTTCACGGTCAAGGAGGGGGACCTGGTGAAATCGGGTGATCTTCTGGTTCAGCTGGACGCGCGCCAGGTGGCCGCCCAACTGAACCAGGCCCAGGCGGCCCTGGCGGAAGCGCGAAAAGCCGAAACCGGGGCCGTATCCGTCCAGACGGCGGCCGAAGCAGGCGCCCAGCGGGCGCTGCTGTCTTATCGCCGCAACCGGACCATGCTGGAGGGCGGGGCCATTACCCAGGAGACCTTTGAAAGCGTGGAGGCGCAGCACAAGCAGGCCCAGGCCTCCCTGTCCCAGGCCCGGGCAATGGTGGAGGCGGCGCAATTTCGCATTAACCAGGCCCAGGCGGCGGTCGATGCGGCCATGGTGGCCCGCAAGGATGCCCGCGTCCTGGCGCCCTTTGATGGCAAGGTGACGGCCAAACTGGCCGATGCGGGCGCGCTGGCCGCGCCGGGAACCCCGTTGCTGACCTTGGAACGGGAGGGCGGTTATCGGGTTGACCTGGTGGTTCCCGAGGCCTATATTCAGTCCGTCCGAACGGGCCAGTCGGTGAACGTTCGCATCCCATCTGTGGGCGAACTGCCCATTGCCGGCACGGTTGATGTGATCGTACCGTCGGCCGACCCAGGCAGCCGGACGTTTGTGGTGCAGGTGGGTGTCTCGGACACCGAATCCCTGAGATCGGGCATGTTCGCCCGGGTGCCCCTTGCCGTTGGCGAACAAAAGTCCATGCGTATTCCTGAATCGGCGGTGGTCCGCCGGGGGCAGCTGACCGGGGTGTTCATCGTGGATGAAAAGAACACCGCCCGGTTCCGCCTGATCCGCATCGGCCGTGCATACGGCGATCAGGTGGAGGTGATCTCGGGAATCAAGGACGGCACCCGGCTGGTGACCGCACCGTCTCCTGAACTGACCAACGGGTCTGCCGTGGAGCCTGAAAAATGAGCAACGCATATGGTCCTGCCGGTAAAATCGCCGATTATTTCATCAACTCCAAATTGACCCCGTTGATCATTATCGCATCGATTCTGCTGGGGATGGCGGCCGTCGTGGCACTCCCCCGGGAGGAAGAACCCCAGATTATCGTGCCCATGATCGACATCTTCGTGCAGATGCCCGGTTCCGATGCGGCGGAAGTGGAACAGCGGGTGACCCGACCCATGGAAAAGCTGCTGTGGGAGATTCCCGGCGTGGAGTACATCTACTCCACCAGCATGCCGGGTATGGCCATGGCGATCGTGCGATTCACCGTCGGCCAGAACGAGGAGGAGTCCATTGTCCGGCTGCAGTCCAAGCTCATGGCCAACATGGACCGGATT
>JAGTUY010000122.1 GCA_018224455.1 Desulfosarcina sp. | reverse complement strand
CCGATATCCGGCCGGGTAAAGATGATCCAGATGGTGCCGATCACATTCCATGGAATCAGCAGGGGGATGGCCAGCGTTACCAGGCTGGCGGAGGCCCCCCAGCCCTTTTTGGGCATGGCCAGCGCAATCAGGATGCCCAGGGGAATTTCGATCAGCAGGACCAGGCCCGAAAATATAAACTGGCGCCCCAGGGCATCGTGCAGGCGGGTGTCGGTCAACATCTCTTTGAACCATTCCGTCCCTACGAATACGGCGTTGCCTGGGCCGAAAATATCCTGGATCGAGTAATTGACCACGGTCATCAGCGGAATAATGGCGCTGAAGGCGACGACGACAAAAACCGGCAGTACCAGAAACCATGCCTTGTTGTCCGCCCATTTTTCCATTGGATTCTCCCTTTATCTGACCCTTTATCGGACCAGGCGTTCGTCGGCAAATAGTTTGGTTCGCTGCGGTGGAAACCTTAACCACGCCTGATTTTCCGGAATTGGATGCCCCTCGGGTACGCGGGCTCTCAGGGCATGACCCTTGAGCGAGGCCGTCAGAATTTTGAAGCTGCCCTGATCTTCGACTGTTTTAATCATCACCGGAACACCCCCGTCGACGGGCGAGCCATGAACCTCCATGTGCATGGGGCGGATGCCCAGTTCCAGCACACCACGGGACTTGGCGCCGAGGGCGGCCGTTTCGGGATCCAGGGCGATAGTCGCCCCGTCGACCCGCGCATTTTGCCCCTCAAGGGTGCAGGGCAGAAAATTCATGCCGGGGCTTCCGATAAAATAGCCGACGAACTTGTGCCGGGGGTTTTCGACAAGCTCCTCCGGTGTGCCAACCTGGACGATTTCACCTTCGTACATAAGGATCACCTGGTCCGCGAAGGTCAGGGCTTCCACCTGGTCGTGGGTGACATAGATCATCGTCAGTTTGAGCTGTTCGTGGATCTCCTTGAGCTTGCGGCGTAGATGCCATTTCAAATGGGGGTCGATGACGGTGAGGGGTTCATCGAAAAGCACGGCCGCCACATCGCTTCGCACCAGGCCACGGCCCAGGGATATTTTCTGTTTGGCATCGGCACTCAGGCCCGCGGCTTTTTTCTTCAGGTCCGGGGTTAAATCGAGGATCTCGGCCACCTCGTGTACCCGCCGGGTGGTGTCCGCTATGTTGAAGCCCCGATTTTTCAGCGGAAAGGCCAGATTGTCGAAAACGGTCATGGTGTCGTAAAGCACCGGAAACTGGAATACCTGGGCGATGTTGCGTTTTTCCGGGGGAAGGTCGGTCACGTCGATGCCGTCGTAAAGCACCCGGCCCTTGCTGGGTTTGAGCAGCCCGGAGATCACGTTGAGCAAGGTGGTCTTCCCGCAGCCGGAAGGCCCAAGCAAGGCGTAGGCGCCGCCGTCCTCCCACAGGGTATTGATTTCCTTTAAGGCATAGTCCGATGCCGCTGTTGGATTCGGATAATATGAGTGGGCGATTTGATCGAATTCTATGCGCGCCATTACCTTCTCCAGGCTATCGCTATGCGGTATGCCCGGCAGCCGGCGGTGCGGCCACCAGTTGACCGGCGGTACCGTATACAAAAAGGTGTTTTGGGTTGATGAACACCGTTATCTCGTTTCCCATGCCAAAGGGGTGCACGCCTTCCTGTTGCACCACGAAAGCGCTTTTACCATGATGGACGTAAATAAAGGTTTCCGATCCGTTGATTTCGGCCAGTTCCACCGTGCCCGTTATGGCGAGGTCTCCGTCCGTCTGGTTGGAGAGCCACAGGTTGTTGGACCGGAAAGCAAATCGGTATGATCCGTCGGCAAGATCGGCAAGGTGCCCGGTTAAGGGGACCGGAATGTTGTCTCCCATGACAGCCCTGCCGTCAGTTACTGCACTGTCGAGTGCATTGATGGGCGGGTCGCTGAACACTTCGGCGGCTCTCAAGGTTTCGGGCCGCTGATATGCAGTGGCGGTGGCGCCGGTCTGCAGCACCCGGCCTTCGTCGAGGATGACGACATTGCCGCCCAGCATCAGGGCCTCGGAAGGCTCGGTGGTGGTATACACCACAATGGCGGACCGTTTCCGGAAAATCTCCTGAAGCTCCACCCGAAGTTCTTCCCGAAGCTTGTAGTCAAGGTTGACCAGCGGTTCGTCCAAAAGCAGCAACTGGGCATCTTTGACCAGGGCCCGGGCGATGGCCGTGCGCTGCTGCTGGCCGCCGGAGAGCTCCGCTGGAAGGCGGTCCAGCATGTCCTCCAGGTGCAGCATTTCCGCGGTCTCGCGCACCCGCCGGTCCAGCTCTTTTTTCGATATGCCGCTGATCTTCAGGGGGGAGGCGATGTTATGGTAGACCGTCAACGAGGGGTAGTTGATGAACTGCTGGTAGACCATGGCGATGCTTCGTTTTCTGACGGAAACGCCGGTGACGTCCTGGCCGTCGATGATAATTTTACCACTGGTGGGTCGGTCCAGACCGGCCATGATGCGCAACAGGGAGGTTTTGCCGGAAAGGGTTCGACCCAGCAGCACGTTGCGGGAGCCCTTTTCAAACGCAAGATCGATCTGTCGGAGATGGGTGTCTCCCCCCACCACTTTAGTGACCTTCTGGATTTTCAAGCCCATCGTTCGGACTCCGATTCTGCAGATATTGCGCGATGGTTCGGATATGAGAAAGAGAGGAGGAACAATCGCGATTAAATTAGCATCCCGTATTTATTTTCGCAAGTGAAAATTCATCGTGCCTATACGCACATAGGTAAATCGCGCTTTCGCAAGCGAAAAGAACGGCCGGCCGGTAGCTCCGGCCGAATCATCCAGTTGTCTTTTCATTCGGCCCTGGGCCGTCCCGTCAGGCGACGTGGAGGTCGACTTCCGATGCGGCGATAATTTCTGCCAGCCCGGAAGGCGGCCGACGGTCCGTAAACAGGCCATCGATCTCGGCGATGTTTCCGAGCCGGACCATGGCGTTGCGGCCGAATTTTGTGTGGTCGGTGGCCAGGAAGATCTTGCGCGAATTGTCGATGATGGCTCTTGCGGCGCGGACTTCACGACAGTCGAAGTCCAGCAGGGTGCCGTCCAGATCGATGCCGCTGATGCCGATGATACCATAGTCCACTTTGAACTGGCTGATAAAATCAATCGTGGCTTCGCCAATAATGCCTTGATCGCGGTGCCGGACCAGTCCGCCGGCGACGATGACTTCGAAATTTTCGTTGGTACTCATAATGGAAGCCACATTCAGGTTGTTGGTGATCACCCGCAGTCGCTTGTGGTTGCACAAGGCGTGGGCGATGGCTTCGGTGGTGGTGCCGATATTGATGAACAGAGAGACGTTGTCCGGAATGTGTTGGGCAAGCAGGTGGGCAATTTTCTGTTTTTCCCGGAAGCAGAGAACCTTTCTTTCGTTATAGGCCACATTTTCGGTGGATGTGGGAATGGCGGCGCCGCCATGGTATCGACACAATTGGCCCTTTTCGCTGAGGGTGTTGATGTCCCGGCGGATGGTCTGCGGGGTCACCGAAAAGGCCTGGGCAAGGGATTCAATGGTTACAAACCCTTGGGACTGGACCATTTTTTTTATTTTTTCGTGCCGCTTCCGAACCGGGGCCACTTTCCCGGTCGTCATTGTTTGGGGCGGTGCGCCGGCCGGCGCTCTTTTACCTGTCATGATAAGCGACTTCCGATAGGCGTTTGTTGAATATTTTCGTTATAGAAACAGATCGGTTAAATTTGATTTAAAACGAACAATTGTTGGTGACAAGAGCGATCTCGTATGATATTTTTTATTCGGAAAAGAGGTCTGAAAAATATGGGTTAGTCTACCATTTGAGCGGGTTTTTCACAAGTGAAACATGTTGTCGACGCGCTCGGAAATAAGCTTGGACCGCAGTTGCAGGATTAAAATGGACCCAAAGTTGGAAACGCAGGTGTTGATCATCGGTGGCGGCGCCACCGGCACCGGGCTGGCCCGGGATCTGGCGCTTCGCGGCATCCGTTGCATCCTGGTTGAGAAACAGGATATCAATGCGGGTGCCTCGGGCGGGAACCACGGCCTGCTGCACAGCGGCGCCCGGTATATAGTATCGGATCCGTCCTCGGCCAGGGAGTGCCGTGACGAGGGGGCGATCCTCAAGCGGCTGGCGCCCCAGTGTGTTGAAGACACCGGCGGTCTCTTCGTTGCCGTCAGGGGTGACGATGAGAACTACATTGCCGAGTTTGCCGATCGCTGTTCGCGATGCGGTATTGCCGCCACCGTTGTGGATCCCAGGGACGCCCTGGAAATGGAATCGTGCCTGTCTGCGGACACGATTGCCGCCTTTGCGGTGGAAGATGCCTCCATCGACCCCTTCAAGCTGTCCCTGGACAACCTGGCCCAGGCCGGAAGATTGGGAACCTTGTTGCTGCTGAATCACAAGGCAATGGGGTTTGACCAGCGTAACGGCCGCATTGAGACGGTGCGGTTGATGGACCGCCGCCAGGGCAGCGAGGTCCGTGTTCATGCCGATCAGATCGTCAATGCCACCGGGGCCTGGGCCGGTGAGGTGGCGGCCATGGCGGGTTCCCGTATCAATATGGTTTATTCGCAGGGCAGCTTGATGATCAGCCAGATGCGGCTGGGCGAACGGGTGCTCAACCGCTTACGCCAGCCGGCGGATGCCGACATTCTGATGCCGGGGGGAACGGTTTCCATTTTCGGCACCACGTCTAAACGGATTGATGCGCCGGACCAATGCCGCCCCACAACAGCCGAGATCGATGCCATGATCGACGACGGCGTGGCCATGGTGCCCAAACTGGCGAACACTCGTTTCATCCGCGCCTATGCCGGTGTTCGACCCCTGGTGCGGTCCGGCAACGGCTCCGATGACCGGGCGGTGAGCCGCGGCTTTTCACTGCTGGATCATGAATCGGATGGGCTGGAGAATTTTATCACCATCACGGGCGGCAAGCTGACCACCTCCCGGCTCATGGCGGAAAAGACCGCCAATCTGGTTTGTCGGCGGCTGGGAAACGACAGCCCCTGTCGGACCTCTGTGGAACCTTTGCCCGCTTCCAGTGAAGCCCAGTACACAGAACCCGGCCTGACCCCTAAAATGTGGTTCAAAAAGAATGACGCGTCGGATCTGTTGCTGTGCGAGTGTGAAATGGTTTCCACCAGCGTGTTCAACGAGATCGCGGCATCCCTGACGAACAACGGCCATCGTCCTGGATTGAGGGAGATGGGACAGCGCAGCCGAGTGGGCAAGGGGCCGTGCCAGGGGTCGTTCTGCAGTCTGCGAATGGCCGCCCACATGTACAATGAAGGAATGCTCAAGGACAGCGAGGGGATCGGCGAACTAAAGGCTTTTCTCAACGAACGCTGGCGCGGAATGCAGCCCTTGTTGTGGGGGCCGGCCGTCTCTCAGGCCGAGCTTCAGGAGGCGCTTCACTGCGGACTGCTGGGCCTCGATGTCAGCGAAACCGCCTGACAATAGAAAATAAGCCATGGAAACAGCGAAGACAGAACCCATAAAATGCCGGCTGATGGTCATCGGGGCGGGTATGGCCGGCATGTCGGCTGCCCTGTTCGCCGTCCGGCGCGGCATATCCACCGTGCAGGCCGGACTCACCGGCGAGACCCTTTATGCCAGCGGCCTGTTTGACCTATACGGCGTCGCCCACGGCAGCACACGGGAACTGATCGACGATCCCTGGCAGGGGTTGAAACAGCTCAAGCAAACGTATCCCCAACACCCCTTTTGCCGTGTTTCCAATAGCCTGATCCGTTCGGCCATGGATGGATTAACGGATTTTCTGGGTCATGCCGGTCATCCATACGCCGGATATCCAGACAAAAATGCTCGGCTGATCACCCCGGTGGGCACCATCAAGCGCACCTTTCGGGTGCCTGAGACCATGTGGGCCGGCGTGCAGGCGTTGGAAGAAAAGGCACCCTGTCTTGTCGTTGATATCCATGGGCTGCGTGGTTTCAGTGCGACCCAGATCGTCAACACCCTGAAACCCGCATGGCCGGATCTGAGGACGGCGTCCATCGATCTGCCCCGGCAGAACCGGCTGGGGCCCAAATATGCTGAGCACATCGCACGGGGGTTGGACGTTGAGGCGACTCGCCGGGAGCTGGCCGAGGCCATTCGTCCCCATCTGGGCCGGGCAAAATTTGTGGGGCTGCCCGCCATTCTTGGGATCCACGACAGCAGGGGGGTTCAGCATGATCTCAATCAGATGCTTGGGCGGCCGGTGTTCGAGATTCCCACCATGCCTCCCGCCATTTCCGGCATTCGCCTCAAAGAAGCTTTCGAGAGCCATCTTCCCCCTCTTGGGGTGAAATCCTTCTATCATCATACCGTGCATTCCATTCACCGTCGGGCAAACGGCCGGTTTGTCCTCGAGCTGGGAAGAACTGAACCTGAGACAACGGTGGTGGCGGAACACGTGCTGCTGGCTACCGGCCGGTTTCTGGGAAAAGGGTTGGTGGCTGAACGCCAGGGACTCCGCGAAGCGCTCCTGGATCTGCCCGTCTGCCAACCGGAAAACCGCAGCTGCTGGCATCGGCAGCAGTTTCTGGATCCAAAGGGTCATACCATCAACCTTGCCGGAATCGAGGTAGACGAGCGGTTTCGGCCATTGAACCTGGATGGCCAGGTTGTATATGAGAACCTGCATGCCGCCGGTTCAATTTTGGCTCATCAGGACTGGATCCGAACCAAAAGCGGTACCGGTCTTGCCGTGGCCACGGCCTACGGGGCTATCGAGGCAATGGTCAGTGGGGTCGTCGACAGCTGGAGCTGAAATCGGATAAAAACCCTTATTCTACGAAAGGAGCGACAGATGGTCAGCTATATCGGCGCATTGGATTTGGGCACCACCAGCAACCGGTTCATCCTTTTTGATCACCAGGGACAGATCGCAGGCGCGGACCAGGTCGAGCACCAGCAGATTTTTCCCAAGCCGGGCTGGGTTGAGCATGACCCCTTGGAAATCTGGGACAACAGCCGCCGGGTGATCAAAGGGGCTATGGGAAAAGCCGGGATCAACGGCAAGGAGATCGCCGCCATCGGCATTACCAACCAGCGGGAAACCGCGGTGGTTTGGGACAGGAAAACCGGCAAGCCCTTTTACAATGCGATTGTCTGGCAGTGCACCCGTACCGATGAAATCTGCAGCGCCCTGACCAAAGAAGGCGGTCAGGACCGCTTCCGCAAAAAGACCGGGCTGCCGGTCGCCACCTATTTTGCGGGGCCCAAGGTCAAGTGGATTCTGGACCATGTTCCCGAGGCACGTGCCGCGGCGGAAAGGGGCCAGGCCCTTTTCGGCACCATCGAAACCTGGGTTATCTGGCAGCTCACCGGCGGTGCGGCCGGCGGCGCCCATGTAACCGATGTCTCCAATGCCTCACGCACCCTGATCATGGACCTGGAGACCCTGGCCTGGGATGATGAAATCCTCAAGATCATGGGCATTCCTCGGCAGATGATGCCGCGTATCGTGCCTTCCATCGACAAGAACACCTGGGGCCATACCCTGAAGGACGGCCCCCTGGGGGCGACGGTGCCGGTGTGCGGCGCCCTGGGAGACCAGCAGGCCGCCCTGGTGGGCCAGACCTGCTTTGGGGTCGGCGAGGCGAAAAACACATACGGCACCGGCTGTTTCATGTTGCTCAATACGGGCACCGAGCCGGTTCAGTCCGCCCATGGCCTGTTGACGACCGTGGGATACCAGATCAGTGGGGAAAAGCCGGTTTATTGTCTGGAAGGGTCGGTGGCCATTGCCGGTGCCCTGGTACAGTGGCTGCGGGACAATCTGGGGCTGATCGCGTCGGCACCGGAGGTGGAAACGCTGGCCCGGACGGTGGACGACAACGGCGGCACCTATATCGTTCCGGCCTTTTCCGGCCTTTTTGCCCCCTACTGGCGCGCCGACGCCCGCGGGGTCATTGTCGGCCTCACCCGCTATGTCAACAAGGGCCACATCGCCCGCGCCGCGCTGGAGGCCAACGCCTACCAGACCCTGGACATTGTAGAGGCCATGAAAAAGGATTCAGGCGTTGAACTCAACAGCCTTAAAGTCGATGGGGGGATGGTCGCCAACGAACTGCTCATGCAGTTCCAGTCCGACCTGCTCAACGTGCCGGTGATCCGGCCCGCCATCACCGAGACGACGGCGCTGGGCGCCGCCTATGCAGCGGGCTTGGCCGTGGGATACTGGACCTCCATGGAGGATCTGAAACAATACTGGTCGGTGGACAAGACCTGGCAGCCGCAGATGGATGACCATGTGCGCCAGGCCGGTGTTCGGGGTTGGAAAAAGGCGGTTCAACGCACCTTGGATTGGGAGGATTGATACTCTGTGGGACAACTTTTTTCAGATGCATGCGCCGCATGCATGACCAACTGCAAGCGCATTAATCCCCGGTATAGTCATTCAGCCCCACCTTTTTTTTCAACAGCCGCTATGGTTTAACCCCCACATACAGGTTGGCGATTCCCAACGTCATGCGACGACAGGTGACATGGGAAAAGCCCGCCTGTTCAATGATGGTCATAAAAACATCGGTTGCCGGAAACCGCGAAACCGAGTCGGGCAGGTAGGAATAGGCGAAGCGGTGCTTGGAAAAGAGGCGGCCGATGGCTGGCAGCACCTTCTGAAAGTAAGCCAGGTAGGCATCACGCAGGCGGGTTTTTTTCGGTGTGGCCAGTTCCAGCACCAGCAACATCCCGCCAGGCATGAGGCTTTCGTATAAAGCCCTCAGCGCGCCTGCCTTATCCTGGATGTTGCGGATGCCGAAGGCGATGGTCACTGCGTGAAAGGATGCTTGGCCAAAGGGCAGCGCCAGGGCGTCGCCGGCCAGCAGGGAGATCGACCTGTTTTGATTCCGGCGGATCTTCTCCTGGGCCAGGCGAAGCATGCCCGGTGAAAAATCAAGGCCGGTCACCTTCACCCGCGGCCCCTTCTGCCTGCAGATTTCGATGGCGACGTCACCGGTGCCGCAGGCTACGTCCAGCACCTGGCCGTTTTCGGGAATGGCCATGACCGACACCAACTTTTTTCGCCAGACGACATCCTGGCGGAGGCTGAGCAGGCGGTTGAGCAGGTCATAGCGCGGGGCGATGCTGTCGAACATTTCCCGGACGAAGGGAAGCTCCCGACTTTCCATTGACATCCTTTCATCTTGCATTAACCTTAAGCATCATTTAAGCGACGAAAAACTAACACATCACACCGCCCGTGACAACACGAAGGGGTAACGTTCCAGGACAATCCATGGCAGCCAAAAGAGACTATTATGAAGTGCTCGGCGTTGAGCGAAACGCCGGCGATGCGGATCTGAAAAAGGCCTACCGGAAGCTGGCCCTTCAATTTCATCCCGACAGGAACCCCGGAGATCAAAAGGCCGAAGGAAAGTTCAAGGAGGCCGCCGAGGCTTACGAGGTCCTCCGGGACGCCAACAAGCGCCAGATTTACGATCAGTATGGCCATCAGGGGCTGGAGGGGTCTGGATTCTCCGGTTTCGGTGGATTCGAAGACATCTTTTCCAGTTTTGGAGATATTTTCGAAGATTTCTTCGGTTTTGGCGGCGGCCGCCGATCCAGAAGCCGGGCCAGCAGGGGCGATGACCTTCGTTACGACATGCAGCTCACCTTTATCGAAGCGGCCTTTGGTACGGAAAAAAAGATCGATGTGGAAAAGGCTGAAGCGTGTACGGCCTGTGAGGGAAGCGGCGCTGAACCCGGGACCGGCGTGGAGACCTGCTCCCAATGCGGTGGCAGCGGCCAGGTCGGTCGCAGTCAGGGTTTTTTCACCGTCCGT
>JAGTUY010000121.1 GCA_018224455.1 Desulfosarcina sp. | reverse complement strand
TTTTTCTCTTGCTCCTCGCCACCGTTGGCATCGCCTATAATTTCTCGCGCACGGCGCTCACGGAATTGGCTGAGACCTGGCTGGACACGCGCCTTTCCGAAGCCATTCAGGTTGCCGTCCGATATGATGAGATGCTCCATCGGTATGGCCTGGAGGATATCCAGCCCAGTATCGCCAAGGCGAAAATGGATGCCGGCGTGGCCATGTCGGCCATCGATGTGGGGAAACTGGGCTTTATTTTTGCCATCGACCGGCGCGGCACCCTGGTCATGCATCCGGATCCCGCCATGGTAGGCCGGGATATGAGCCGGGAGACATGGTTTCAACACCTGCAGCCCGCAAGAAGCCGGCTGACCCATCTAACGCCGGCGGGCAGGAACCTGGCCATGGCCGACTACTTCGCACCCTGGGAATGGTACCTCCTGGCCAGCGATCCCGAGCGGGAGGTTTATGGTGTGGCCAACCGCATGAAGCCTTATCTGTTCTATCTGGGGTTGGTCGGATTTTCAGCCATGACCGTGGCCCTGATGCTGCTGACGCGACGACTGACCGGACCACTGCGCCTGTTGACCGTCGGGGCCGAAAAGATCGGCAAGGGTGACCTTGACACCCGCATTGCCATCCGCTCCCAGGATGAATTCGGCAGGCTTGCCCAGGTGTTTAACGATATGGCCAGCCAACTTCGGGAAATATTGACCCAGCTGCAGCATCGGGAGGCTCATTTTCGGTCCTTGATCGAGCACGCATCCGATCTCATCGCCATTGTGGATGCCAAGGGGTGCATCTTCTATCTGAGCCCCGCCATCGAACGGATTCTCGGATATCCTCGACAATCGGTCACGGGGAGGCAGGCCCTCGATTTTATCCATCCCGACGACCAGGCACGTGCCCGTGAGCTGTTCGACAAGCGCATTGCATCCGATAGTGTCGAACCCTCGTCGGAGCTCCGATTTCGCCACCGGGATGGCTCATGGCGGACCATCGAGGCGACCAGCAACAACTTGCTTCATCACCCGGCGGTACAGGGGCTGGTTGTCAATGCCCGTGACATCACCAAGCGCAAAGCAGCTGAAGCGGCCCTGCAACGGTCACACGACCAGTTGGAAGACCGGGTGGCGGAGCGCACGGCAGAATTGTTCAAGGCCAACGCGCAGCTGCGTCAGGAGATCCAGGAGCGTGAAAAGGTGATCCTGGAGAAGGAGAACCTCCAGGATCAGCTGTTTCGGGCTCAGAAAATGGAGGCCATTGGTACCTTGGCCGGGGGGATCGCCCACGATTTTAACAACCTGCTGATGGGCATCCAGGGCAATGCGGAGATGATGGCCCTGGATATCGGGCCGGCTCATGCCCATAGCGGCAGGCTCAAAACCATTCAGGACTGTGCGCAAAGTGGAGCCCGCCTCACCCAGCAGTTGCTCGGATTTGCCCGCCTGGGTAAATATGAGGTCAAACCCACCGACATCAATGCACTGGTTCGGGAAAGCATCGCGATGTTTGGCCGCACCCGACAGGAACTCCGGATTACCCACCAATGCGCACAGGATGCATGGGCGGTGGCGGTGGATCGCGGTCAGATCGAACAGGTACTGCTGAACCTGATGATCAACGCCTGGCAGGCCATGCCCGACGGCGGGAGCCTTCATCTGGAAACCGCCAATGCAACCCTCGATGACCATCAAGTGGCGCCCCATGGTGTCGAGCCGGGAAAATATATTAAAATCACCATCAGCGATACCGGGTCGGGGATGGATCCGTCCACCATGGAGCGGATTTTCGACCCCTTTTTCACGACCAAAACCATTGGCCGGGGGACTGGGCTGGGACTGGCCTCCGCTTATGGTATTGTATGCAATCACGGCGGGTTTATCGATGTGAGCAGCCAGAAGGGAATCGGGACCACCTTTTCCATTTACCTGAAAGCATCCGACGCCCAACCGGGCGATACCGCCGTCATGCGGGCTTCGGTGCAAGCGGGCAACGAGACCATCCTTTTGGTAGATGACGATCAACTGATCCTGGATGTCGGCAAGGCGATGCTGGCCGCTTTGGGTTATGCGGTTCTTGTTGCCAAGGGAGGTAAAACGGCCGTTGAGATCTACCGGAAGCAAAAGGATCGGATCCGTCTGGTCATTTTGGACATGATCATGCCGGATATGGGCGGTGGAAAAACCTACGATCGATTGAAGGAGATCGACACGGGGGTCAAGGTGTTGCTTTCCAGTGGTTACCGCATCAATGGACAAGCCACCGCCATCATCAACCGGGGGTGCAACGGATTCATCCAAAAACCCTTTGACCTGCAATCGCTATCCGAAAAAGTGAGAACGATTATGGATGCTGCCTATGGACGATCGGCGATCAAGTCGCGGACGATGTCCAGCAGGGGGGGGGTCAAAGGGCGCCAGCCTGGGAAGAGAGCCTTGTCGCCATGCCATTTCAGATCGACCACATCATACTTCTCCGGGATGACTTTTTCGGACGCCCGTCCGTAGGTCTCGCGGGGATAGTACTCGATCAGCACCATGCGGTTATGGTCGATTTTAAAGCGGTGGACGATGGTGGTGGCCACGTGGCTGATGCAGGCCCGTACGGAGACTTTTTTCATGGCGGGTTGACGGTCGCCGGGCAGGTCGGAAACCACGGCGATGATCGGCTTGAGCAGCGGCACCCCTGCCGTTTTGTTCCTGGACAGGTCAAACAGCCGCAGCCGGCAACGCCCGGCCGCCAGGTTGAATTTCCCGCCATACCCGTCCCAGTTCAAGACGTCGTCGAAGATTTTCAAAGCCACTCCTTTTTCTCTATGCTAATGCCGGGTCAGCCTACTGTAAACCCTCACCAACCTATCCGGCAGGTCGCGGATACTGCCGACCAACGTGTGATGGCTGGTGCCGTAGAGCCGGTCCAATTGTCCGTTGTCGCTGGCATTGACCGTGATGGCCTTGACGTGGATGGCAGCGGCGCGGGCCTCCATGACCGCCCGGCGGGTGTCCTCCACCGCATAGGGTCCTTTGTAGGCCAGGTCGTTGGGAAACCCGTCTCCCAGAATGATGATCAGCTTCACCCGGGCCTGCACCGGGGAAAAGAGGGCGGTGGCGTGGCGAATGGCCGCCCCCATGCGCGTGCTGCGCTGGGGCGCCATGGCGCCGATGCGTTCTTTAACGGCATCGTCAAAAGCTGAATCCAGGTCCTTGATCCGGTAATAATCGACCCCCAGCGGACCGGTGCCGGAAAAGCCGGCGATGGCGAACCGGTCTCCCACCACCTGCAGGGCCTCGCAGAGCAATACGATGGCCTGCTTTTCCACATCCAGAACCGTCGTGCCGCGATCATCCACGGCGTTCGCCGTGGACCGTGACTGGTCAACCAGCAGCAGGGTGGCCACGTCCCTCACCCGTTTGATTCGCTTGATGAACAGGCGGTCCGAGGGCATCAACCCCGCCTTCCTATCTATGGCATAGTCCAGCAGGGCCCGGTAGTCGAAAGCGTCCCCCTCCCGCCACTGGCGAAGGATGGTCATCTCTTCGGGGCGCAGCAGCTCGAAGGCGTAGCGGATGCGCCTGACCAGTCCGCGGAAATGATCGAGGGTCTGCCGATAGAATCCGGGGTTCGACCCGCTGGTTTCACGTTCCAGCACCCGGACCCGGTCCTGAAGATAGTCGCCCATGCACCAGTCCCATTCCCGGTAGCGGAAGGCATTGGCGCTGCCGTCACCGTTGGCCGGTCGCCCGAGTCCGTGGCCGCCTACCAGGGACGCTAGATCCAGCCGGGAAAGGTCAACAGCAGCTGCCGATGCGGGGGTTGCGATCAGCTGGCCAAGGTCTGCCGCCGAGAGCCGCCCGTCCTGCCGGATGAGCAACTGCAGGATGTCCGACCGGAAGACCTGAAGGTTCAGTTGGGACAGGTGGTTGCGGATATCTGTGGCCAGGCGGTGATAGGTGGTGTGAAAAGGACCAAAAAAAAACGGTTCCAGCCGGCGGCCGAAAGGCAGGGTCAGGGGGCAATAGGCGGACGTATCGGTCGCGTCAATGAGACCGGCCAGCGTTGGATAGAATTCCATGGTCAGCCGCGCACTGGTCTCTGCCGTGTCGTCACCCGACCGTGTCATTTGGTTCAAGCGATCCGCCATGGCCCGGCCCGTGGATTTCAAGGCCGGATCGGCCACCGGTTCTGCATTCATCACCAGTTGCCGGTAAAGGGGAAACCATGTGCCGCCGATCCTTATTGCGGTTCTGGCCTGAAGATCGGGGTCGGTGAGGGCCCGAGTGAGTCGCCGGAACAGGCCGGAATAATACCGGTGGATCTTGCGGGCGATGCGGGCGTGTTCGCAAAGGGTGATCAGGTCCAGGGCCAGGACGGGGTGTTCGAACCCGCGCAGGAAAAGGCTCAGGTCGGATTCGGCCGCGACGGTTGCACCCTCATCCGACCGTGGGGCAACGGCGGCGGTATCCAGGACTTTTTCCACATCCAGGTCATAGGTGCCGAATTCGATGGCGCTCGCTTCCAGTTTGGCCAGCAGCTTGTAAAGGGCGGCATTGTCCGTCCGCCGTTCCATAAGATCGATCTCGTCAGGCAGGTAGATGGCCCGACCATCGCAGCGAACCAGCGGAGCGCCCGGGTTGCTGGCGGGCTGTTGTTGCGACAGTGAGGAGAGGGGGCGGATGGCCACTGCCAGCCCTGTACGGGCATGCAGGTAGCGCTCAAGCCCGGAACGGACCGCCGACAGGGGTACGGCCACTTGCAGGTCACGGCAACATTCTACAGCGGACCGGGATTCGAGGGAAAGAAATCGGGCGCCCATATCGGGCTTTTTTTGATATTGCCGGATCGCCAGATCGATAAATTCATTCAATGCCGATTCCGACAGCAGACCCAGGCCTGAGGCCAACCCGTCGAGGCAGTTGTCGGCCAGGCGCTCATCCAAACGCATGATGCGCGCCAACCCCCGGATCTGCCATAACCGGCGGGAACGGG
>JAGTUY010000120.1 GCA_018224455.1 Desulfosarcina sp. | reverse complement strand
GTAAGACACAGGATTTTGGTTCCTGCATTCGGAGGTTCGAATCCTCCCGCCCCAGCCAATCTCATCGAACAGGAGTCGCGTTCAGAAAGTGGCAAAGAAAAAAACAAAGTTCTGCGTTTTTACAGGCAATTCCAATCCGGATCTGGCATGCAAGATTGTCGATTACTTGGGGATGCCCCTGTGCGGTGCCGTTGTCAAGCGGTTCAGTGACGGTGAGATTCAGATCGAGATCGATGAAAACGTGCGGACCAAAGACGTTTTTGTCATTCAATCCACCTGCCACCCGGTCAACGACAACCTGGTTGAACTGCTCCTCATGGTGGATGCCCTGAAACGGGCCTCGGCCCGTCGAATCACCGCCGTGATCCCCTATTACGGATATGCCCGCCAGGATAAAAAAGTGGCTCCCCGCGTGCCCATCAGCGCCAAACTCGTCGCTGATTTGCTGACGACTGCCGGGGCCACCCGTGTGATCACCATGGATCTGCATACCGGACAGATTCAGGGTTTTTTCAATATCCCCGTGGATAACCTCTACGCGGCACCGGTGCTCTTGGATTACATCAAGTCCAACTTCAATGAAGGCCTGGTCATCGTATCGCCCGATGCCGGCGGCGTGGAGCGCGCACGTGCCTTTGCCAAACGCTTAAATGCGGGTCTGGCCATCGTGGACAAACGACGGTCGGCACCCAACAAGGCTAAGGCCATGGCAGTCATCGGTGATGTGGCCGACAAAACGGTCGTCATTCAGGATGACATGATCGATACCGCCGGTACCCTCACCGAGGCCGTGAATGCGATCATAGAAAGGGGGGCGAGGGAAGTCCATGCCTGCTGCGCCCATGCGGTGCTGTCCGGGTCGGCCGTGGACCGCATCAATGCCTCACCCATTACCAGCGTCGTCTGCACGGATACCATCCCGCTGAACGAAAAGGCGGCTGCCTGCAGTAAAATCAAAGTGCTTTCCATCTCCAGCCTGGTGGGGGAAGCCATCATCAGGAGCTACACCGGGGATTCGGTAACGTCCCTGTTTGTGTAATATTCTTTAAGGAGGATAAGATCGTTGGAAATAATGAATTTGAAAGCGCGTCAACGGGAGGCCGTGGGTAATGGCCCTTCAAGAGTTCTGCGGCGGGACGGCAAAATTCCCGCCATTTTATACGGCCCGAAAACCGAACCGATCAAACTGGCCATCGACCGGCTGGAACTGGAACCCATTTTCAGGTCCGGCGCCGTGGCCCAGAAACTGCTGAAACTGCAAATCGACGGTGTCGATACCGTCCGCAACGTCATGGTCAAAGAGATGCAGAAGCATCCCGTTTCCCGAACCTTACTGCACCTGGACCTTTACGAAGTGAGCATGGACCAGAAGATCAAAGTCATGGTTCCCGTGGTCACCACCGGCAAGAGCGCCGGCGTGGAGATGGGCGGCACGCTGCAGATCATTCGCAGGGAACTGGAAGTGTTCTGTCTGCCCGATCAGGTTCCCGAGAACATCTCCATCGATATCACCGCCCTTGAGATTGGTGACTCGTTTCACGTTGAAGAGCTCCCGCTGGATGAAGCGGTCGAGATTCCTGCCGACGTCAACTTCACGATTCTGACCATCCTCAGCCCGACGGCCGAGGAAGAGGAGGAAGTCGAGGGCGAAGAAGAGGAAGGCGAAGAAGAAGGTGAAGCGGGTGAAGGGGCTGCTGAAGAATCGGCGGCCGATTAGGTTTGATGACGGGTGGCCTGCTGCATCCCGCTGCGGGTCGCCGTCGCCATGAAGGCTGAAATCAGACAGCGTCTGATCGTCGGGCTCGGCAATCCGGGCCCGGGGTATGCAACGACCCGCCACAACATCGGGTTCATGGCCGTCGACCGGCTGGTACGGCAATACGGGCTGGTCGCCTGCCGCAGCCGGATCAATGCCGAAATTGCCGAAGGGGATATCACCGGCGTCCGGGCACTGGCTGCCAAGCCGATGGCTTATATGAATCGGTCCGGCGACCCGGTGAGCCTCATCGTTCAAAACCACGGGATTCAATGCGAGGATATGGTCGTCATCCACGATGACATCGACCTTGCTTATGAAAGATTGAAAATCAAAGAGAAAGGGGGGGATGGAGGACACAATGGACTGAGGTCCCTGATTGACGCCCTGGGGACCGACGAGTTCGTGAGGGTGCGAATGGGCGTCGGGCGGCCGGAAGGCGACATTGGGGTGGTGGATTACGTTCTGGAGGAATTCGATGCCCGTCAACGAACCATGCTGGAACCCTTCCTATCACGGGCCGTCGAGGCTGCCGTGGCGATCCTTTGTGAGGGAGCAAAGGATGCTATGAATCGGTTTAACCGCAAACCTTGATTTCACGCTAAACATTGAATGGAGGAACGAATGGACGCTGTAATGAATAACATACCGCTCGTGTGTACGTTGGTCGGCGTTGTTGGTGTTCTTTTTGCGATTATCCTTGCCGGTATCGTAAAAAGTGCGCCTGCCGGAGACGAGAAAATGCAGGCCATCGCCGGCGCCATTCAGGAAGGCGCCATTGCCTACCTGAACCGCCAGCTGAAAAGCATGGGCATTGCCGGCATCATCATTTTTGCCGTTATCTTTTTCACCATGGGTTATAAGATGGCTATCGGCTTTTTGGTGGGCGCCGTCGCCTCGTTTATGGCCGGTTATATCGGCATGCGCGTTTCCGTGCTGGCCAACGTGCGCACCGCCGAAGCGGCCAAAAAGGGCATGGCTGCCGGCCTTTCCATGGCTTTCAAGGGCGGTTCCGTCACCGGTATGATCGTTGCCG
>JAGTUY010000119.1 GCA_018224455.1 Desulfosarcina sp. | reverse complement strand
ATCATGCACATTGCCATGCTCTCGCCCATTGCCTGGCGCACACCGCCACGCCACTACGGCCCATGGGAAAGTATGGCCTCGCTGTTGACCGAAGGGCTGGTTGCGCGCGGCCACAAGGTTACTCTGTTTGCAACCGCGGATTCGCAGACCAGCGGCAGGCTGCGTGCCGTCTGCCCACGGGGCTATGAAGAAGACCGCACACGCATTCCCAAAGTCTGGGAGTGTCTGCACATTGCAGCACTCTTCGAGCATGCCGAAGCATACGATGTAATCCACAACCATTTTGATTTTCTGCCGCTGACGTATAGCAGCATGACCACCACCCCAGTTGTGACCACCATTCACGGCTTTTCATCACCCGGGATTCTGCCGGTCTATAAAAAATACAATGGCAGCTCGTTTTATGTTTCCATCAGTGACGCCGATCGATCGCCGGATCTTGATTATATCCAAACCATCCATCACGGCATCGATATCCGGCAGTTTGATTATCAGCCTGTCCCGGACGACACCCTGCTTTTTTTCGGGCGCTTTCACCATGACAAGGGAGCCCGAGAAGCTATTGAAATCGCCAGGGCCTGCGATAAAAAGCTGATAATGGCGGGCATCATCCAGGATCATGCTTATTATGACCAATATGTCGCCCCTCACATAGACAACGACCAAGTGGTTCATATCGGCAGCGTCGGACCCGTTGAGCGCAGCCGGTTGCTCGGCAAAGCCTGTGCCCTATTGCACCCCATCCAGTTTGATGAGCCTTTCGGTCTTTCCGTTGTTGAATCCATGGCCTGCGGCACGCCAGTGATCGCCTTTGATCGGGGCAGCATGCCTGAACTGATCGAAAACGGCAAAAATGGTTTTCTGGTGGGCGACGTAAACGAGGCCATTGAGGCGGTTTCGCGTATTAGAGAGATCGACCGTGCAGCCTGTCGGCGGCATGTTGAGCGGCGTTTCACCGTCGACCGCATGATCGACGCGTACATTCGTGTCTACGAGACGATTTTACAGGACGGATCCTTATGAAAACCGACAGACCGATGATTACCCGCTTTAAAAAAAACCCCATCCTGACAAGCAAGGATGTGCCCTATCCGGTTGCTACCGTTCACAATGCAGGCATCGTCAAACACAACGGCCGCTACATTATGCTTTTCAGGTCGCATCTGCTAAACGGGCGCTCCATCATCGGCAGGGCCGACAGCGAGGACGGATTTGTATTTACTGTTCATCCCAAACCCTTTCTGATACCCTCAACGGACAATGTTTTTGCCGAATATGAGGCCTTCGGCGTCGAGGACCTCAGGATTTGCCCCATAGAGGGTGAGTACCTATTGACCTACAGCGCTTATTCACGTCACGGCGTAAGGATTGCCCTGGCGCGCACCCGGGATTTTGAAAAAGTGGAACGGATTGCGCTGATCACCCAGGCCGACCTGCGCAACGTGGTTATTTTTCCTGAACGGTTCGGCGGCCGGTATGCCCGCCTGGACCGGCCGCATTCCGAAATTTCGCCCTGGTCCATCTGGATTTCCTATTCTCCCGATCTGGTTCACTGGGGCGATTCCCGAGTGATTATGAAGCCGGTGGCCTATCACTGGGATGAGATGAAAATCGGGCCCGGCGCGCCGCCCTTCAAAACCGATAAAGGCTGGCTTCATATTTACCATGGCGTTTTCAAGACCATGTCCGGCACGGTGTATCGACTCGGCGCAGCCCTGCATGACCTCGATGATCCGGC
The DNA here is from genome assembly GCA_018224455.1 of Desulfosarcina sp. Classification (GTDB taxonomy): domain Bacteria; phylum Desulfobacterota; class Desulfobacteria; order Desulfobacterales; family Desulfosarcinaceae; genus Desulfosarcina. The sequence continues at coordinate 3,307 of JAGTUY010000119.1, read as the reverse complement.
CACGGTCATCGGCGTTTCCGACCAATGGATATTGCAACCTGAGGATCCATGGGAGATAACCGGCTATGTGCCCAATGTTGTCTTTACCTGCGGCGCCGTTCCTGAAGACGATGGTACGGTAAAAATATACTGGGGTGGCGCAGATACGGTCATGTGTGTCGGTACGGCTGTCATTGATGACTTGGTAGCGCTTTGCCTATCGGCTTCACGGCCTCCGCTGTAACGGACCCTGGCCGGATGATCGCATACTGAAAAATTAACGCCGAGGATTGGCTGGAATTAAAGATCGAGCCCGTTGGCGCGCATCGCTGTCAATTGTCTTTAAGGACACAAAGATATGCCCCCTAAAAAGCCTCAAAAGCTGAAAGTAAAAAGAAAAGCGATTAAGATCGTGGGTGATACGTCACGGGTCATCACCCGGCTTCATCTTCCCGATGACAGGCATCGCATCTCAAAAATAATTCAGCGAATAATCAACTTGCCGGACACGGTGGCCCAAAAATTATTGGCTCAGGTGATGATTGACTTCTCCGGACGACACAAAGACATTGGGCACATTTTTAAGCGGCACCTGGAGGTGGTGAAGAAGTATCTTCCACGGGATACCATGCTCAGCGATGTACAAAGGGCCCTCATCGGCGCTTACTTTACCAAAGAGTACTCGATTGAATCGGCCGCTCTTTTCAACCCCTCCATCGTTCCTCATCCGGATCAGCGCCATCTGAAAAAAGGAAGCCTGCGCTTTATCATGAGTCTGCGGGCAACCGGTGAAGGCCATATTTCGTCAATTGTCTTTCGCAGCGGTGTTCTTGATCGATACAACAAGTTCCTTTTCGACCCAATCAGTGATTTTGTAGAAACGCCGGATCTTCATTTGGATCCGGTGTACAAGCGCAATCCTTTCCAGCTCAAGCTAAACGAGATGGAAGCAGGCGATGAGATAAGCGTACATATTCTTAACCAGCTGCCGGAAGATTTTACGTATAATGAATTAATAGAAAAAATTGGGAACCTTCGCGCAAAACCGCAATTTCCGGAAGCGAACCAAAACAGAACCTTCCATGTCATGAGCTGGCTTGCAAATTCCAATTATGAGGTCAGTTTCCACCCCGATCACCGCGTATCCGAACGGGTGATATTTCCCGTTTCCAAAAACGAAAGCAGAGGCATTGAAGATGCCCGCTTCGTTCAATTTTTCGACAACCAGCCGGAAGGCACCTATTATGCAACCTATACCGCCTATAATGGCCATACGATCTTACCGCAACTGATCGAAACCAAGGATTTTGTCAACTTTAACATTGTCACCCTCAACGGCAAAGCCATCAAAAACAAGGGCATGGCACTTTTCCCGCGAAAAATTGGCGGCCGTTATGCCATGCTCTCGCGCCAGGATGGTGAAAACAATCATATCATGTTCTCAGACAATATCCATTTCTGGCAAACATCCCAAATTCTCCAAGAACCTGAATATCCCTGGGAATTCATCCAGATCGGCAACTGCGGGTCTCCCCTGGAAACCAATCAAGGCTGGATCGTGCTCACCCATGGTGTCGGGCCCATGCGTAAATATTGCATCGGCGCCATGCTGCTTGATCTCGAAAAGCCCTCAAAAGTTATCGCCCGCCTGGATGAGCCACTGCTTTCCCCGCATGAGAAAGAGCGCGAGGGATATGTTCCCAATGTTGTTTATTCCTGCGGTGCGATCATCCACAATGATGAGTTGGTCATCCCCTACGCCATGTCAGATATCAATTCCGGAATAGCAACGGTTGAAGTCAACGAATTGCTTAGCTGTATGCGTTAGGTCGCTTAGCGATTTAAAATTCTTCATCGTACCTATTATAATTTCTCCGGCACTGTGAAGCAAAAACTATCAGGCGGTACTGTTTCTTGCCGCGACTTTGCGGCGCTATTTATGGTCGCAGCGCGGTGTTTAGGTTTCGCCGCTCGCTGTGTAAGTGGCTATCTACACGCACCCCCATCAACAGATAGTTTAGGGGCAACCCATGCCTGGACCGAAGTGTACCTGCCGGGCGCCGGTTGGAAGGGGTTCGATCCCACCATCGGAAAAATCGCCGGAACGGATCATTTTGCCGTGGCGGTGGCAAGATTGCCCGAATCCGTTCCGCCAATAGCGGGATCCTTCGTTGGACCTTCAAGTCTTGATGTCGGCGTATGGATAACTATGTGGGAGTAAGGAGCGACCCTGCTTTTATGAATCAAGAAAACACTCCGTTTTCAGCTATGGTCCCGCTGCTATCATTTTTCTTGCCTGACTTGCTTTTCCTTCTATCAAGGCGGGGGGCCGTCAAATTTCTGCAAGACCAAAACGACAATTTTGTGAAAAAGTGGCTATCTGTCATCAAAGCGATATTTGTTCCATCTGGCTTGTTGGCAAGTAACCACACGAATCCGTGGGAAGCAATTTTGTAAGATAGCCATTACGTACCTGTTCGGCCATTCAGGTTTCGGTCGTTGACCCGGAAGCCTTTCTATCTCAAGATTTGACATATGTCGTTGTCGTGTTTTAGAACGTATCTCAAAAATAAGAACCAGGGTTCAGGGCAAGGCGCGCAATGGCGAAAAAGCGCAGCATACAGGTAGTATGTGAGCATGTTGAGTCGTTTCATAACGCGGCCATGCGCACTGAGACTACTTTGAGATATTTTATAGTTTCAATTGATCACAATCTATAGAAAATATTTTTTATTGGCTGTCCGGATCATCAATAGAATCGGTTTTCATTCAGGAGATTTTATAATAAAAATGGTCATTCAACTTTCAGCGCACTTGTTCGGGCGACCCAATCGAGGATTGATTCCCGAGATCATTCTTGGCATTGTGCTCGTCCTTGCCAACCCAGCCATTTCCGCACAGGCCGCTGACCTACCCTTCGACGCGGCACTCAAGGCAATGCTCTCTGCCAACGAATCTATCAAGGCCGCTTATTCTGAAACCGAGCGAAGCGAGTATGACGCCAAGGTCGCACAGGGGCTTTACTTTCCTAAAATCACCCTATCTGGTCGCGTGACCCGCCTAGATGACCCGATTTACCTTGATCTCAATCCCATCCGGGACGTCATCCTGGCCCTGCACCCAACTGTCCCGGCAGTGGCGGTTCCTTCCTTCAAAGAACCCATTCAAGATGACACCTTCATGAAGTCTCAACTGAACATTATTTGGCCTGTGTTCACCGGGGGACGTATCACCGCTGCCAATGCCGCTGCCGAAGCCGGTACGCGTGAGGCCAATGCCAAATTGCGCCGGACCACCGAAACCCTGACCTCCGCCCTGGTCCGCGTCT
>JAGTUY010000118.1 GCA_018224455.1 Desulfosarcina sp. | reverse complement strand
GGTGTTTCTCCTTATAGCGATTTAGGCTGAAGGAATGGATCTGTAGGACTCCGGTTGATTGTCGTCGTAAAATAGATATGTTGTGATCATTAATATAGTACATCCATCCAGAAAATAAAGGTTGGCAATCGATGGTCAAACAGGCAACCCAAGAAGCTGTCGTTCTCATCCTCGTCGCAGTTGGGCTCGCCCTTGTGGTCTATGCGGTCAGGCCCGACAAGATTGGGATCATCCCCGCTGCGGTAAACGTCGACTCCGGTCAGCAGTCATCCAGCGAAAACGAGTTTTCGGAAATTTCCATCGAGGAGGCGGTGCGCCTCATGGAGTTTAAGGATCCACGATTGAAATTCTACGAGTCTTCCGTGGCGCCAGAGACTGGCCCAAAGGTTTTTAAAATTCAAGCGGGGTGTCGGTTTTTGGCGCAACACTACTGCCGATACGGATCCGCGGTGATGCCGTAGCGGCGCATGATCTGCTGCAGGGCCTGGCGCTCCAGCCCGCAGGCTTTGGCCGCCTGGGTGACATTTCCCTGGCTCAGGGTAAGCATGTGCCCAATATAGGCGGCGTTGAAGGCACTCAGATGGTTCTCTTTGGCATCTTTGTAGGGCAGGTCCAGGGACGGTGTGATTTCCGCGATGGCCCCGGTTGCAGGCTTTCGCCGGATGCCCACGTCCGAGGGCGCAATTTCGTCGGTGGCGGAAAACAGAATTCCCTGCATGATCATGTTCTCCAACTGACGCACATTGCCCTCCCAGCGGCGGCCGATAAAAAGGTCCATCAATTCCGTTGAGAAACGTTTAAGGGGCTTGTTTAGCTTGCTGCAGTGCTTTTCCAGCAGGTGATTGGCGATCAGCGGGATGTCTTCGGGTCGCTCGCGAAGCGGGGGCAATCGGATGGGCAGGACGTTGAGGCGGTAGAAAAAATCCTCTCGGAATTCACCCGATTTGATTTTTTCAGCCAACGGCTGGTTGGTGGAAGCGATGATTCTCACATCCACGTGGATCGGCCGGGTGTCGCCCAGGGATTTGATCTCCTTTTCCTGCAGCACCCGCAGCAGTTTGGTCTGGATGGTGGGCGTGATGTCGCCGATTTCATCAAGGAAAATCGTACCGGTGTGGGCCTCCTGAAACAGACCCTTCATGTCCCGGGTAGCATGGGTAAAGGCTCCTTTTTTATAGCCAAACAGTTCGCTTTCCAGGATCTGCTCGGGGACGGTGGGGCAGTTAACGGCGATAAAGGGTCGCTTGCTGCGGTTGCTCAAGGCGTGGACCGCCCGGGCGGTAAGGTCCTTGCCGGTGCCCGACTCACCGGTGATCAACACGGTGAGGTCGTTTTTCGCGACCATCTGGATGGTTTCGTAGACCCGCTGCATCATTAGGCTTTTGCCCACCAGCTCCTGAAACATATCCGTGGAGCGGCACTCATGCTGCAGCCTCAGGTTCTCTTTCATCAGGCGGCTGCGTTCGAATGCCTTTTCCAAGCGCATGACCAGCGCATCGTGATCGAACGGCTTGGTGATGAAATCGTAGGCCCCGCGCTTCATGGCTTCCACGGCCATTTCGATGTGTCCGTAGGCGGTCATCATGATCACGGTAATTTTTTCACCGCTATCGGCTTTGACTTGTTCCAATACATCCAAACCGCTGATGCCGGGCATTTTGATGTCCGCCAGGACCAGGTCGTAGTCGCCGGCGCGAATCATTTCCAGAGCGGCTTCTCCGGAGGATGCGGTATCCACCCGGCAGCCCAGTTCCGGTTCCAGGCTCCTTTTGAGCAGCGTCAGCATATCCGGTTCGTCGTCAACGATCAGAAGGTTCTGTACCATGGTTTATCTCCCCGAAAGCGGGGCCGTGGTCGGCAGGGCGATGGTAAATGCGGCCCCTCGGCCCGGTTCACTTTTAACGGTAATGTTGCCGCCGTGCCCCTTGATGATGCCGTAGCTGACCGAAAGCCCTAAGCCGGTGCCCTCGCCGGTGGGTTTGGTGGTGAAAAAGGGGTCGAAAATCCGCAGCAGGTTTTCTTGTTCAATGCCGTGCCCCGTATCCGACACCTCTACCGCGATGCGGCTGGCCGACTCGTTGAGCCCGGTGGTGATGGTTATGGTGCCATTGCGGCCGACCGCATGGATGGCGTTCATCAACAGGTTGATGAGCACCTGCTTGATCTTTTTCTCATCCATGAGCACCAGAGGGAGGTCGGGGGCAAAAACGGTTTCGATCTGGATATTTTCCAGGTTGCTGTGGTGGCGCACGAAGCCGATCACCTCGCTGATGACGACGTGGATGTCCAGGTTCTCCTTCTGGGGGCTGGATGTCCGGGCGAAATTGAGCAGGTCTTCAACGATGGCCTTGCAGGATTTGACGTGTTTTTCGATCGTTTTCAGGTCACTGAAGCGGTCGGAATGCGGTGGCTCACTTCGCAGCAAGAGCTGGGTATAGCCTAAAATGATGCCCAAGGGGTTGTTGATCTCGTGGGCGATTCCCGAGGAGAGTTCGCCGATGGAGGCCAGTTTGTCGGCCTGGGCCATCTGTTTCTGCATCAACCGTCGCTGCTCGATGTCCTTGATCAGAAAGTGAATGGTTTCGCCCTCATCGGATGGATTCCTGGACAGGCTGCCGGAAAGCAGCACCCGGCGACGGGCGTCGCCTTCCAAAATCAGGTCGAATTCCGCGCTGGAAATAAAACCATGGTCCTCGATATGCCGGCTGATGACGTTCCAGTCTTCGGGGTGGGATAGAAACGACTGGAAAAAACGCCCCTCGAGATTGCCGTCACCGGCGGCGGTGATGCCCACCAGCTGCTCGCCGGCCGGGTTGAGGTTGACGATCCGGCCATCGGTGCGCGTCACCAGGATCATATCCTTGGACACTTCGAAGATACGGCGGTACTTTTGCTCTGAAATGACCAGGGCCTCGGTGCGTTTTTCCACCAGTTGCTCCAGGTTCTGGTTCAGGTAAAGCAGTTCTTCGTGGGCATTCTGCAGGGCCTGGCGGTCCTTTAAAATGGTGCCGTAGATGGCCCATGTCCGTTCGAAAAAGAGGGTGACCGAGGCCACCACAATGAAGGTGAACGTGTTGACGGCACCGGAAAAGGGTTGGATGGCCGTCCACAGATCCCGGCGGTCGATAAGCAGGAAGATCTGCTTGAGCAGATGCCCGGCGGAGCGGGAAATGGCGAACACGGCCAGCGCCACGCATACCCACAAGAGGTAGTTGATGATGATGTCGGTGGGCGCTTTGTTTTTAAGCTGCAGGCAATATCCCACACTGATGAAGGAAAAGACGATCATCAGCACCGAGCCAACCACATCGACGAACCAGATGGGAAAAGACGTGATGGTCATCGCCGGGATTCCTCATCCGGCCGGGAACGATGGCTCTCCTGAAGCATGTGGCGCAGCCCCAGCATGAGGCATGCCATGGCCGGAACGCAGAGCAGATGGTCCAGCTTGACCATATAATAGAGGAGTGCCACCCATTCACGGCCGCCGGCGGCATCGAGGCGGACGTGCCAGGGTCTGACCTGGGTGACCGTCACGGCAAGCATCTGTTCATCCAGGAGATGCACCAAAAAGGCATCGGCGTTCCAGAGTATGAAAAAAAGGGCCGCGTATTGAATATAGCGCCACCCCGGCTCCTTGACCAGGCCGGCCTGGCGAAGCCAGAAAATTAAAAGCCCCATGGAGAAAAGAAAAAATATGTGGGCGAACTGGTGGACCCATACGCCTTCGATGCCAGCATGGCCCTGGGTGGCCAGGGCGGGTGAGCCGATCAATAGAATGCCCAAAAAGGACATCACAGCTATGATGTAACGTGATCGTTTTCCCATCAAGCCTCAACACACCGCCGGTCTTGCCCGGCGGTTGATCATTGAAGAGCGCGTCGTGCTGTTCACTGGAGCCGGCCTATAATCCGTTGCCTTCCGCCCGGTCGAAAAATCTCAGTTAGTCTTTGCCTTGGGGCCATCGGCATTGCCGGGGGTATCCAGCATGATTTGAACATTTTTAAAATAG
>JAGTUY010000117.1 GCA_018224455.1 Desulfosarcina sp. | reverse complement strand
TGTCTGGTGGGGCTCAGCTACCGGACACCATTGGTTCAGTTTGAATAGAATATGATTTATTTTAAATAGTTGTAAGGGTTTTTTCCTCGGTACGGCCCTGACCGCGTCATGGCGGATTCGTCCCGGTGGCGCATATTTTTTATGCACCCGACATGATTTTATAGCGGTTCAGTAAATCGCTTTTGTCACCGCTGGTTTTCATTTGAATTCTAACTGAAAACTAATCAATTGCAAATGAAAATCAAAGATTCAATGTGTAGCTTGATGAAGGGTTCAATCTTGTCATCTAATTCGAAATATGTTCAAATGAAAAATAATCTTCAAAATGTTGCCTGAACCAACCGATGCTACTTTCCGAACGCCAAGTACAGATTGCTGAAATGGTCCGCCAACAGGATTTCATCCGTGTGGAGGTCCTTGCCCGTCATTTTAACGTGACCGCCCAGACGATTCGCCGGGATTTGAACATGCTGTGTGAGCGGGGGATCGCCCGGCGGCTGCACGGAGGCGTTCAACGAATGAACATCTCTGGAAACGTCGCCTATGCATGGAGGCAGACGCTCCATAGTGAGGCCAAACAAACCCTTGCCCGGGAAGTCGCCCGTCATGTACCCAACGGCGTGTCTCTTGCCTTCAGCATCGGCACCACCCCTGAAATCGTTTCCAAAGCGCTTTTAGCGCACCAACATCTGCGGATCTTTACCAACAACCTCAACATTGCCATGCTGGCCTGCGCCAACCCCTCGTTCGAGGTTACGGTGGCCGGTGGTCGCCTGCGTAACGAAGACCGGGACGTCATGGGCGCTGGTATGGAAGCCCTTTTTAGTGCCTATAAAGTGGATATCGGCATCTACGGCGTGGCCGGGGTTGATGAAGACGGTACGCTTCTGGATTTTTACGAAGAAGAGGTGCGGGCCCGCCAGATGATACGGGAGAACAGCCGGAGCGCTTTTCTTGTGCTGGATCACACCAAGTTCGGCCGCGCCGCCCACGTGCGTGGCGGAAGGATCGACGAAGCCACCACCATTTTCTGCGACCAACAGCCGCCGCCGGCCATACTTGCCATGCTGGAAAAGTCCGGCACCCAGCTGATTGTCTGCAAAGGAAACCCATCGCCATGAGCCGCATCGAGATCCATGAACTGGCCAAGCAATGGGGTCCTGTCGTCGCCGTCGACCAGGTTTCCTTTACGGTTACCGAAGGCAGCCTGACCGTGCTGCTGGGGCCGTCCGGTTGTGGCAAGTCCACCATCCTGCGCCTCATCGCCGGCCTGGAAAAGGTTTCCTCGGGATCCATCGCCATCGGTGAAAGCGAAGTGACCCACCTGGACCCGGCCAAGCGCGGGGTTTCCATGGTTTTTCAGTCCTATGCCCTGTTTCCCCATCTCAATGTCCGGGAAAACATCCTTTTCGGACTCAAGGTGCGCGGGGTTTCCCCGTCGGACCGCCGCGCCCGCCTCGAGGAATCCGCACGCATGGTCGGCCTCGAAGAGTTGTTGAACCGCAAGCCTGCCCAGCTTTCCGGCGGACAGCGGCAGCGGGTGGCGCTGGCACGCTCCATCGTGTCGCGGCGGCGGGTCTGTCTCATGGATGAACCGCTGTCTAACCTGGACGCCAAGCTCCGGGCGGAAATGCGTGACGAGATCCGCTCCCTGCAGCAAAAACTGGGCCTGACCATGGTTTATGTCACCCATGACCAGGTGGAGGCCATGACCATGGCCGACCAGGTGGTGCTGCTAAAAAAAGGACGCGTTGAACAGACCGGACGACCCCACGACCTCTACGAACGTCCCCGCACGACCTTTGCCGCCCAGTTCATGGGGTCGCCTCCCATGAACCTGCTGCAACTCGATCTGATTGAAGCGCGTTCCGCACTGGCTGCCGCCTGGGGCGGCACCCTGCCGACAGGTGGGTTGACCGGCGGCTATATCGGCGTGCGGCCCGAACATGTCCTGGTGGGGGACGTCGGCTTGCCGGTGCGCGTTTCGGCAACCGATTACCTGGGGGCGGAAACCGTATTGCGAATGGCCCATGGCGAACAGACCCTGTTTGGCAAGATCGGTGGCCACCGCCGTTATGCGCCCGGGGAACAGCTGCATGTCTGTTGGTCTGCAGAGGCGGTTCACCGATTTGGCGCCGATGGCCTCCGAATCGAAGATCCGAAAAGGGTTTCGTCTTGAGTGCGTGAACCTGAAGAACGGCAACCCGGTCCGCCTTCCGGCGGGCAAGCAATTGAACCCGATCGACAATGAGGAGGAGCATTATGTTCAAAGGAATCAAATGGCTATGTGTTGGGGTGATGGCAACGGCGTTCTTGATTGCGGCCGTTACGGCCGGCTCAGCCACTGAGCTGACCATGTATTATCCGGTCGCCGTTGGTGGGCCGCTGACCACGGTCGTCGACGGGATTGTCGACGATTTCATGAAACAAAATCCGGATGTCAAGGTCAAGGCCATCTATGCGGGCAACTACAATGACGCGCGCATCAAAGCGCTGGCCGCCTTGAAGAGTGGTCAGCCGGCCCAACTGTCGGTGATGTTTTCCATCGACATCTACGAATTGATCGAACAGGACGCTATTGTTGCCTTCGACGACGTGGTGGAGACAGCCGAAGAAAAGGCCTGGCTGGACTCGTTCTACCCCACCCTCATGGAAAATGGACGCACTGCGGGAAAGACCTGGGGCATTCCTTTTCAGCGCTCCACCATCGTGATGTACTATAACAAAGATACTTTCCGTGCCGCGGGGCTGGACCCGGAACTGCCGCCGACGACCTGGGATGAACTGGTAGCCATGGGTAAGAAACTGACCAAACCCGATGGGTCCCAGTGGGGCGCCATGATTCCTTCCACGGGATATCCTTACTGGATGTTCGGCGCCTTGGCCATGCAGAACGGCCAGGAGTTAATGAACAGCAATGGCGATACCACCTATTTCGATGACCCGGCAGTGGTCGGGGCGCTGCAGTTCTGGAAGGACCTGGGCGAGAAACACCGTATTATGCCCAAGGGAACCATTGAGTGGGGAACCCTGAGACAGAATTTCCTCGAAGGTAAAACCGCCATCATGTGGCACTCCACCGGTAACCTGACGGCAGTTAAAGACAATGCCAAGTTCGACTTCGGCGTGGCTATGCTGCCGGCCAGCAAGCGCCGGGGCACCCCCACCGGCGGCGGTAATTTCTACATTTTCAAAAAGACCAACCCGGCCGAACGCAAGGCGGCCGTGCGGCTGATCAAATTCATGACCAATCCGGAAAACGCTGCCGAATGGTCCATGAAGACCGGCTACATGGGCGTCAGCCCGGCAGCTTACGAAACGCAGAAACTGAAGGATTATGTTAAGGCATTTCCCTATGCTGCCGTGGCGCGCGACCAGCTCCAGCATGCCACCGCCGAACTGTCCACCTACCAGACCGGCCGTGTGCGAAAGGGGCTCGATGATGCCATCCAGGCTGCTCTGACCGGATCGAAGACCCCGGAGGCGGCGCTTAAGGAAGCGCAGTCACAGGCAGACCGACTGTTGAAGCAGTACCGTTAATAAAAAAGCAAACCGCAACGAGTGGCGGGTCGACCGCTGTCCGCCGCTCGTTGCGCTGTTCAACCAACCAGAAACTTATGCGAACCATCGCTTCGAGACACGTCCAGGGTTGGCTCCTGCTCATGCCGGCTGCGATTCTGCTGATCGCCTTCACCCACTATCCGACGGTGGCGACGGTGATCGACAGTCTTTTTTCCAAAGCAACGGCAATCCGGCCCTCCCGTTTTGTGGGCCTGCTGAATTACCAGCGCATGCTGGACGACCCCATTTTCTGGAAGGTGCTGGCCAATAACGCCTGGTTTGCCTTGGGAACCATCCCCACCTCAATCGCCCTGGCCATCGTTATGGCGCTTTTTGTAAACCGTGCCATTCCGGGTCGATCGCTGGTTCGTATGGCCTATTTTACACCTACCGTCTTGCCGATGATCGCCGTGGCCAATATCTGGTTGTTCTTTTACACACCGGACATCGGCCTGATCGATCAGATTGCGGGCTGGTTCGGCTTTTCCGGGCACAACTGGCTGGGGGATCCGAATACGGTGCTGCCGGCCATCATGGTGATGACCGTCTGGAAAGAGGCCGGCTTTTTCATGATTTTTTATCTGGCGGCCATGCAGAACATCCCGCCGGAACTCGAAGAAGCGTCCCGGCTGGAGGGCGCCTCGCGATGGTATTACTTCCGCCGGGTGATGTTTCCCCTGCTTATGCCCACCACCTTGTTCGTCCTGGTCAATGCAGTGCTCAACTCGTTCAAACTGGTGGATCATTTGTTCGTGCTCACCAAGGGCGGGCCGGACAATGCCAGCAACCTGCTGCTGTATTACATATTTGAAACCGCCTTTTCATATTTTGAAACGCATTTTGCCGCCGCGCTGACGATGGTTTTACTGGTCATTTTAGGGGTGATGGCCTTGTTACAGTTTTTCGTTCTGGATAAACGGGTGCACTACCGATGAACCCTTCGCGATCGCTTTCTCAGATGATTCACTCGTTTTTGGAGACCGGTGCCGCATGGCTGCTGGCGGTGCTGTGGGTTTCGCCCCTGGTATACGCCTTCTGGGCGGCCTTTCATCCGGGTGAATATGCGGTCAATTTTGATCTGCTGGCGCCGCTGACGCTGGACAATTTCCGTGAAGCGCTTTCCCAGGCGCCGTTTCCCCGCTACGCCCTGAACACATTTATTCTGGTCAGCACGATTCTGGTTGCCCAGCTGGTGCTGTGCACCCTGGCCGCCTATGCCTTTGCACGCTATCGGTTCCGCGGGCATAGAATCGCCTTTGCCCTGGTGCTGGTCCAACTGATGATCACCCCGGAAATTCTGATTGTCGAAAACTACAGCACCCTGGCACGCTTCAGCCTGGTGGACACGATTCTGGGCATCGGCCTGCCGTACATGGCCAGTGCCTTCGGGATATTTCTGCTGCGACAGGCCTTCAAATCAACCCCCAAGGAACTGGAAGAGGCCGCCCGCCTGGAAGGGTGCGGGAGCATGGGGGTCTTGTGGCGGGTATATGTGCCCCTGGCCCGCCCCACCTATCTGGCCTATGCGCTGGTATCCATCAGCCACCACTGGAACAATTTCCTCTGGCCCCTGATCGTGACCAATTCGGTGGAAACCCGACCGCTGACCGTTGGTCTGGGCATCTTCGGCGCACCCGAATCCGGCGTGAACTGGTCGGTCATATCCGCAGCCACCCTGCTCTCGGTGGCTCCGCTGCTCGTTGCCTTTCTGCTTTTTCAGCGGCAGTTTGTTCAGTCGTTCATGTATGCGGGTATTAAATAGCACCGACTTGCGAAGATACCGGCCGAACCCGCCGGTGATGATCATGCGGTCCACCATGGAAAAATCCATGCCCGCGTGCCCCAGCAGGGTGGTGAAGCCGGCATAGACGGTACCCTTGCTCTTGGTGCATGGGGTCGATATCCGTGACCAGTCCCTTGCGCCGATCGGTGACCGACTGACCCATGCCCGCGATTTTCAGTTTGCGCGCCAGAGCACCCTCGGGAATCTGCACGGATACATCACCGGTGATCTTGCTCTGGCAGGCCAGCACATAGCCCTTGGCCTTTTCACCGTCCGTCAGCAACGGGGTGGGAGCGGTTTCTACTTCACCCGCAACGACCACCAGCTTTCATTTTCCGCAGGCGCCTTTCCCGCTGCATGAGGCGTTGACATGGACGTCCGCGGTCTGGGCCGCCTCCAGCAGTGTGCTGTCGGCAGGTACAGCAACCGTCCGACCGTCGGGCAGAAACGTGACCGTGTGGGCGGCCGCGGCCTGTCTCTCTTCGGCCTCCCAGCCGGCCTTGCGCTTGCTCATGAACCAGATGGGGCAGGCGGATCGGTGTTTACAATAGATCTTTGGGTCCCGGCATTTCAGACACGCCTCACATAAGTAGATTTGATGCTTCATGCAGATGTATGGGGTCTCACGATCCGGATGGTTGATACACGTTCCCATGATTCAGCACTCCCTTTTACAGCCGACGGATCGTTGGATTTTTTTCTCTGTTGCGGGTACCCATAGCATAAAATAGAAACCAAGCAAAAGGCATGCTTGATTAGAAACAAATGTCAACGCCGGCTTTTTAAATGGCCGGACACGACGGGATCACTTAAGACGGTTTGGTAGATCGATCAGCTTTTTTAACGCTCGGATAAGCGTCCCAGCATTTTGAACACCAATAAAGCGGTCCATCTCTCTGCCGTCTTTGTAGAGAATGATGGTGGGAATGCTCTGAATACCTAAATGCATGGCGATGTCCTGGTTTTCATCGATATTTATCCTCCTTACGGCGGCCCTGCCACGGTAGTTCTTTTTCAATTCAGCAATGACTGGTTTTTGAGTGCGGCAGGGTCTGCACCACGGGGCATCAAAATCCACCAGTGTCACTCCATGCAGGACCGACTGTTCAAAATGAGTCCGGGTCAATCGTCCAATCGTACCCATTGCCATTCTCCTGGCCTCATTGGTAAACTTAAGGGCGGCAATCCCGAACATTGCCGCCCTCAATGATCATTTATCGAAACGGGTTGAGGCATTTATCCACCGAAGTTGCCGCCACCCAGTCCCCGCATGGCTTCTTCCGTTGTTACGCGAAGCGTGGAGATTGAATTGTTGAACGCTGCCCGCTCGGCCTGAATATCGTCTATTCCGGTTTCCGGTGTGCAGTTTTCGCGGATCTGATCGATTCGGTCGTCCATTTCAGCGATAAGGATGTGCAGGTCTTCGATGTTGGGAAGAATCTTTTCTTTTTCGCCACCGGGCAGGGCGTCCATTTTACGAGCGATATCGTAAACGATGGCTTTCCAGCCGGTGAGTTCCATTTCCATCGTTTTGCAGCAGTTTTTTGCCTTCATGACGAGGTCCTCCTTTTTTATGGTTTGCGTTCTTATCCGGGACATTACCAATTGTGCTCGTGTTAACAAACCAATCGGTTCCGCTCCGAATGTGGTGATAAGGTAAAGAGACGGTTGTGAGGCCTCAATGCGAAAACTACTTATAGGCTTAATCAATTTTTGTGCCACAAAGGCGAAACCGTAAAAACAATTGAGAAAATAATAAAAAACATTAATAACAGACTGTTATCAGGTTGATCGCCATATGGACAAATTCCTTGAGGGACCGAGGTTGGTAGTAAGCGTAGATTGTTATCGTTACTTTCAGTTAGATAGGCGTAGGGTTAACGTTAGGTAACGTTTGTTGGGTGATGATTGTGCCGGGATGTATTTTTTCGACCATGTGCGTGAACGCCGGTGGTAGACTTTGGGGAAAGCAGGCAGTGTTACGGACATGTTTTGGCCGGAGCCATGGAGCATATGAACGATGGTGCGCCCGGCCGGGCCACCGCCAATCATCACGACTTGTCGTTCCTCCATTTTTCCATGGCCGTGGTTTCCCATGATGATGAGATCGAAGTCGCCTTCCTGCGCCGTCGCTACAATCTGCTTGACCGGGTTGCCGATTTTGACAACCACATCGTCCTCGGTCAGCGGGCAGCAGGGGATTTCTTGGGACACAAGGCGTGATGTCTCCCGGATGCGCTGATATCTAGTTTCTTTGTCTTTTTCGATGCCGTTGATATGAAAATCTGCCCGCGCTTTTTTGCCTATATGATCGGCCAGGTCGATGCCGGCGTCCCTGGAAAGTGCGTCGAGAACATCCGGGATGACATGGAGCAACGTTACCGAGGCACCAGAACCGTTGCCAATGCTGAAGGCGTAACGGACCGCATGGGCGGGCCGTATCGGAAAGGTCGGTTGCATACAGGATTTTTTGAATTGGTGGAACTTTCGGCTCGTCCACCGTCGTCAGTCGGGTGGTAAGTTCCGTGACCGTGGCAAGTTTTTCGGGGGGGGGGCCGATTGACCTGCGGCGTTCGCTGTTTTTGGGCAACACGCCGACAAGAAACAACCCGACGGCCCACAGGCTATATTTTTCCGGACCATCAATATTCAAGCCACGGCGATGCGAATGGTGGGGCGGCTTATTGGCCAAGGCCCGCGGGAACACGCGGCTACATCTTCTTGAGTAACTGGTTGGCGGCGGTGAGCAGCGGATCCCATACCGGACCAAAAGGTGGAGCGTAGGCCAGGTCGGTTTGAGAGAATGATGCCACCGACATTGCCCCGTGCAAAGCCACGGCAGCGGCATTGATGCGGTGGGCGACACCTTCGCGGCCGACCATCTGGGCGCCCAGTAGCCGCCCGCTTTTGTTGTCACCAATCATATGCACCCAAATCGTTTCGGCCCCGGGGTGGGCGTGGGCACGAGATCGGCTTTTGATGGTTACGTCAACCGGCTCAAATCCGTATCGGTGCGATTCTTCAAGAGACAAACCGGTGCGGGCCACTTCCAGGTTGAATACCTTGAATACGGCCGTGCCGGCAACACCCTCGAGCCGTGTCGCTTCGCCGCAGACATTGTCCGCCACGGCCCACCCGGCCCGGTTGGCACGCAGGGCCAGGGGAATCCACGTCTTTTGGCCGGTAACCACATGATAGGCGTCGGCACAATCCCCTGCCGCATAGACCGCCACGTTCGAGGTCTGCAATTTGTGGTTTACGGCGATCGCGTTGCCGACCCCCGTCACAATGCCGGCATCGGCGGCCAGCCTGCTGTTCGGTTCGATGCCGATGGCGACCAAAACCATATCTGCCGTCAAGCGTCGATCATTGCAGACGATGTGAAGCTGGTCGGCGGTTTTCTCGATCCCCTTAATCTGGCAACCGAGATGCAAATTGACCTGGTTGGTGTCCAGTTCCTGCCGGACGACCGCCGCCAGCTCTCGTGGCATCCACGGCAAGAGATCGGGACCGGGTTTGACCATCTCGACCTCGATGCTTCTCTCTCGAAGCGCTTCGGCCATTTCCAGCCCGACGTAGCCCATGCCGATGACTACTGTTTTTTTGACTTGGTTTGATTGTATGTAGTCTTTCATGCGTCTGCCATCGGCAAGGCTTTTCAACGCCACCACACCGGGTTGATCAAATCCGGGCAGATCCGGAATGATCGGCCGCCCACCCGTGGCGATCAATAAACGATCATAAAAAAATCGGAACGGTTCACGGTTCTCCATGGTACCGGTGACCGTGCAATTTTTTGTGTCGATAGTTTCGGCACGGTAGCCGGTAAACAGATCGATCCCCTGCTTTTTACGAAAGACATCGGCGGACCTGACCACCAGGTCATCGATGTCACGGCCCGAATCCGCAATGTTGTAGGGCATGCCGCAGGCGCTGTAGGAGACATCTTCCGTTTTTTCCAAAACAATGACGTCCATCTCCGGTATGGTTCGTTT
This sequence comes from Desulfosarcina sp., assembly GCA_018224455.1. Classification (GTDB taxonomy): domain Bacteria; phylum Desulfobacterota; class Desulfobacteria; order Desulfobacterales; family Desulfosarcinaceae; genus Desulfosarcina. Next base: position 2,933 of record JAGTUY010000117.1, on the reverse strand, counting down.
GGCCCGGCTGGCGGCACTCATGCCGGCGGCATCTCCTCCGATGATCACGAATTTCATGGTTCACCATTTGCTGTCACCAGAATTTCCGGTGGATGGATTAGGTTGCGTTTGACAGTGCACATCTCCGCCGCCCGAATCACCGCCTTGCGGTATTTGTCAGGGAATGCGGGCGGTAAGTTGATTGCTATGGCTATCTTTTCCATCAGGTGCGATTTTTCGTTTCGCTCGAAACGCAACGCCATGGTTATATCGTCGGTGGGAATGTCGCGGCTTTCACAGAAATAAACGATATAAACCCCGGCACATGTGCCGATAGATGAAAGAAACAGGTCATAGGGTTCGGGGGCGGAGTCATCGCCTCCTTCGCTTTTTGGTTGATCCGTCTCAACGGTAAATCCTTTGTAGATCGAAGTTACGCGCTTTCCGCCGGGAAAATGAATCTGCATCTCCATTGTCAATTCTCCAGTATTGTGGTGTTCGCAAGGACCTTAAGGATCAAAAGCTATTTCCAGTTCGCTCGCTATCGCGGTGCAACAGGCAAGACACCCGTCCTGCGTACGAGTGTCGTCACACCAACGGACGGGTACGCTACAGGTATAATTTACCGGGCACTCCAGGTCAAGGTACGGTTGGGAGATGAACCTGTATGGTCAGTGGAAAATTGGGAGAACGGTGCAACGCTGTATTTTTTCGTCAGTCACAGTCCGGATGAAGCTCCCCATAGGGAATTTTTTCGCCCGGTTTCCAGGTTGAAAAGTCTTTATCGATCACCACATCTTCACGCTGTACCTTTCGTTTAACCCAGACAATGCGGGTGTCACATTCCTCCACTTTTTTACCTAACCGGACCATTCGTATTTCCAATGCGCGTTCGGCGGTTTGCCGGGTTTTATGCACGGAAAGCACTCTTTTTTGAGGTTTGTCCAATTCGCGGGTGTCATAGATCAATGCAAACATGCGGCACCTCCTCTGTTTTAGGTTGGGTTGGTTTGAATTACTGCATTTATAGTGCCGTTTTACTTAAAAACAGTTTGCCTTTCCTAAAGGTGGGCTCATTATGCTGCGTTCCTATCAATAATCGTGGGGATGCCCTTCAGGTGAAGCGTCCAACGAATCATGCCAAGATAAATTTTGGATTGTCTTGGCAACATACGATTTTTCTTGACCGAAACCGAAATCTGCTGCAACAAGTAACGCATGGTAACGTTTTGTAACGCAAGCCCAACTTTGAAAGCGTGCTTCCCATGACCGACAAGATTCATGAGATCTGGAATGTACGATTCGTCAACCGGATTATCGACTCCATGGCCGACGGGGTGTTCACCATGGATGCCGCCGGACGAATTTCTTCTTGGAACCCCTCCATGGAGCGGATCAGCGGATATACCGCCAAGGAGGCGCTGGGTAAAACCTGCCAGTTGCTCGAGTGCAGCCGCTGTTTTGGCAAGAGCTGTCCGGCCAGCATTGAAAAATGCCGGATCGTGGAAAAAGGGCAGTCGGAAGCCAAGGAGTGCCATGTGCGGCATAAGGATGGCCATGATGTGTCGGTGATCAAAAATGCCAGCGTGGTTAAAAACGACGACGGCCAGGTCCTCGGCATCGTCGAGACGGTCACCGACATGACCGAACTGATGCGGGCGCGCAAAAAGGTTGAAGAGGCCGTTTTCCGACTGGGAGAGATCCACCGCATGGACAACATCATCGGCAAAAGCCGGGCCATGCAAAAGGTCTTCGAGGCGATCCGTGCGGCCGCCGCCAGCGAGGCGACCATCCTGATTCAAGGGGATAGCGGTACCGGCAAAGAACTTGTTGCCGGTGCGATCCATTTCAACAGCGACCGCCGGGAAGGCCCCCTGGTGGCGGTTAACTGCAGCGCCCTGTCCGAAAGCCTGCTGGAAAGTGAACTGTTCGGCCACGTCAAGGGCTCTTTTACCGGCGCCAACCGGGATCGCATGGGACGCTTTGAAGAAGCTTCCGGCGGGACGATCTTTTTAGATGAAATCGGTGAACTGAGTCCGTATATTCAGGTGAAGCTCCTGCGGGTGCTGCAGGAAAGAGAGGTCGAACGTGTGGGCGATTCGCGGAAACATAAGATCGACATCCGGATTATTACGGCCACGCACAAGGATTTATATGCCCGGGTGCGGGAAGGGCTCTTCAGGGAGGATTTGTACTACCGTTTGAAAGTATTCCCCATCCACCTGCCACCGTTGCGCGAGCGCAGGGAGGACATCCCGATTCTTGCGGACCATTTCATTAAAAGCATGAACAAAAAAACAGGCAAACAGATAGCCGGCTTTTCAACGGCGGTAATGCGCGTATTCATGGATCATTCATGGCCGGGAAACGTTCGTGAACTGGAAAATGCCATCGAGCATGCTTTTGTGTTATGCCATCGCAGAGAGATCGATATCTCCGAACTTCCCATTGAAATTCGCCAGCCCGACACCGTGGGAATTTTGTATGACACGCCCCACGCAAAAGTAAAGGTGCACAAAAAAGTTACCCGGGATGGCTTGCTCGAACTCCTCGATACCTGCGACTGGAACAAAGCTGAGGTCGGGCGGCGGATCGGGTTGAGCCGCACGGCCATCTGGAAATACATGAAAAAGTGGGAAATCCCTCTCCAGAAAGAAGAATAATCACGGGTTATTTTAATGGCAAAACGCGCACGTAAGGTAAACTCAACTGAGTTTGTAAGGATTGATTGGAAGTACAGGAACCGGTGATTGCTTAACCACGTTTTCGGCTACGCTTCCAAAGATCACATGCTCCAATCCTTTTCGGCCATGTGTTCCCAAAATTATCAGGTCTATGTTTTCGGATTCAATGGCCTTTAGAATTTCATCTGCGGCATCTCCGGAAAGGACCCTTTTTTGAAAATTAGAGCAGCTTTGCAACTGATTTTCACAAATTGTGTCCATAGCCTTTTT
>JAGTUY010000116.1 GCA_018224455.1 Desulfosarcina sp. | reverse complement strand
GCAATCTCACGGCCGAGAATCAGTTTTTGAATGTTGCCGCCGGACAGGTTTTTCGTCTGCACATTGATGGACGGCGTCGCCACCTGAAAATCCTTGATCAGCTGGCGGGTATGCGCCTTGATTCGACCGTAGGCCAGAAAGGCGCGGTGTGAAAACTTCTTCTGGTGGTGCTGCTTCAGGATCGCGTTTTCGTATAAAAAGAGGTTCGGTGCGATGCCAAACCGGATGCGCTCCTCCGGCACATGGGAAACCCCGGTGTTGTAAATTTTTCGGGGGGACTGGTTGGTGATGTCTATATCGTTGATCCGAATCTGGCCGTGGGTCACCATCCGCAGGCCGGTGATGGCTTCGACCAACTCCCGTTGGCCATTTCCGGAAACACCGGCAATGCCGAAAATCTCGTTCCGGTAAACCGCAAAGGAGATGCCGTTGACCACCGGATAGCCCTTATCGCCATCGACCCTGACGTCCGCGACCTCCAATACTTTCTCTTTTCTCGGCATTTTTTTTCTGGAGAAGGAGAAGATCACGTCGCGGCCGATCATCATGCGTGCGAGGGAGTGTTTGTCGAGCTGTCCGGCGTCCGCATGCCCGACCACCTGACCTTTTCGCAGAACGGTCACCCGGTCGCAAAGCCTTTTGATTTCATCCAGTTTGTGGCTGATGAGAATAATCACCTGACCGTCTTTTCTCATTTTTTCCAGGACCTGAAAAAAATCCCGGGTTTCCTGAGGCGTGAGAACAGAGGTCGGCTCGTCAAGAATCAACAATCCGGCGCCATTGATCAGGGCTTTGATGATCTCCACCCGCTGCTGTTCGCCGGCAGACAGCTGCCACACTTTTTTTTCGGGATCGATGTTAAAATTGAATTTTTCGGAGAAGGAGACAATGCGCTGTCGTATTTTTTTCTGAGGAAACAAACCGGGCGCATGCGCATAACCTAGGGCGATGTTCTCGATTACCGAGTGGTTCTGCACCAGCATAAAATGCTGGTGAACCATGCCGATACCATGGTCGATGGACGCCTTGGGAGAATCGATGAAAATCCGCTGGCCATTGATGCGGATCTCTCCGGCGTCGGGCTGATAAATGCCGTAGAGGATATTCATCAACGTTGTTTTTCCGGCACCGTTTTCGCCCAGCAGGCCCAGAATTTCGCCGGAAGAGACCTTCACGTTGATGTTGTCGTTGGCACGAACACCATGAAATGACTTCGATATATTAATCATTTCAAGCGTTTCGATTTTTTTCATAAAGGCCGACATCCAAGAATACAAAAGGGGGCCGGGTTTGGTCACCCGACGCCCCTTGGGTTCACAACAAGTCTCTTATTTTGGAATACTTCCCACAACGTTGTCGACATAGTACATGATACTCAGAAGGTCGGCTTTGGATGCCTTTTCACCAGCCTTGACCTGCATCTTTCCGGTATTGTCTGAAATGGGTCCCTCGAACGGATCGAAGACGTCGGTTCCTTTTTTCATCTGGTCATACCGCTTGAAGATCAAATCATAGGCAGACAGGGACCCCAAATCATCCGTCTTTACGGAGACGGCCTTCAGGGCGTCAACAAACTTAGGATTAACGGGATCATCGAAGGAACCGCCCAGGATAACCGCTTTTTCGGCGGCCAACCACCAATAGTCCTTGTTGGTCCAAGTGCCGTCATGGAGATCTTTAAGAATCTGTTCATACATGACGCCCCAGTCCACCAGCTGCCCGGACACCACCGAGTCTTTTCCATAAGGCTGCATGGGGCTGTAATGGCTGAAGGTATAAATCTGTTTGCCTTTTTCCGTATGTTCCTGGCCGACTTCAATAACTGCCGGTGTATCCTCGGTGAACGCCAGGGAATCACAGCCTTCTGCGATCAGGGACTCTGCCGCCTCCCTGGCCTTGTCCGGCCCATACCAGGCATAGATCCAGCGCACATGCACCTCCGCCTTGGGGTTCACCGCCTTGATACCCAACGCAAAGGCATCGATATGGCGCACAACCTCCGGAATCGGAAATGCCCCCACATATCCTATTTTATCGCTTTCGGTCAGCGCGCCGGCCATCAGCCCGTTCAAATAATAGGTCTGGTAGAGGTCCGCAAAATAAGTCCCCACATTTTTTGTCTGTTTGAAGCCGGAGCAGTGCATGAAATGCTTATCCGGATATTTCACGCCCGCTTTGATGGTGTCGTCCATGTATCCGAAGCTGGTCGTGAAAACCACGTCGCATTTTTCTTCCTGGATAAACCGGTCGATAATTCTTGCCGAATCCGCTTCGGCCACGGATTCGATATAAACGGTTTTCAACCAGGGAAGCTGCTTTTCAGCATATTTTCTTCCCACATCATGGGCATGCGACCAACCATAGTCGCCAACAGGACCCACATAAACAAAGCCGGCCTTCAGTTGTTTGTCAGCGGCCACGCCTGGACCGGATACAAAAAGGGTAAGCAGCATGAAAAAAAAACCGATCCAAACGAAACGCTTACACCAACGGTTAACGCCCCCCATTTGCGCCTCCTTTTCTTGACCGAACATTCTTTGGTTTGTTGACTAACTCAAAACGCAAGCAGCGCTTTTAACTACGATGATCCGATTCGCTAAGTCAACAAAAGTGTTTTCTTATCTGCATCGTTTACCAAAGGCAGGCGGATTGATTCATCGCGGTTTTTCGAATGTAAGAATTATTCTGATTCTACCCCTATTTAAGATTTATCATTGACTTTGTCAGGGTGGTATGATTGTTTAGTGATTCTGGTCTTTTATGTAGAATGCAAGTTAACTCCATTTTCAAAACAAAGCGCCTTAAATCTTATTTATCAGAGACAGACTGCATCAGGTTCAGGAGGAAAATATGTACGGGTTAGCTGCCATTCAGGAAGCCAACGGTTGGGCCATGGCAGGCGCAGGTGCCTGTATTGTCCTTGTCGGCTTGGCGGTCCTTTCTTTTCTAATATCGATGATTCCACGCCTTACCGGTTTTTTTGAAGAAAAAGCCCAGCCGCCGGTCAAAAAATCAGCAACCACCACCAAGCCCAAAATGATCGTTCCAGATAAACTTCCCGAGGATCTTGATGCCGCATCAACGATCTATATCGCCTTGACCGAAGACCTGGGTGAGGAATTCAACTTGATCGATCTACACCAAAAATCCAAGGATATCGGTCTTCCCCATCCCCATCTTTCGATTAACCGCTTTAGAGAGGCAGGCGTACTAGTAGCGGTTGGCGACGGACGATTTTCCTGGCAACCTCTTTCCGAATAGCGCATAAGGACCGAATCAATGGAACTATTACTGCAGTTTCTGACCAATACCGGGTATTTTCTGGCTGATTACCGGCACGTTTTAATGTGGGGAATTGGAATCCTCTTTGTCTACCTGGCCATCGGCAAACAATATGAACCTTTACTGCTGCTGCCCATCGGCTTTGGCGTGTTGGTTGGCAACGTTCCCTTTTTCAAAGGATTCGGCCTGGGCATTTATGAACCGAACAGTGTGCTTCACTACCTTTACTTTGGCGTCACCTCCGGGGTTTACCCGTCGATTGTTTTTCTTGGCCTTGGCGCCATGACCGACTTTTCCTCGCTGCTGGCGCGACCCAAATTAATGCTGCTCGGTGCAGCGGCGCAAATGGGCATCTTCTTCACCCTGCTCAGTGCCCTGGCCTTGGG
>JAGTUY010000115.1 GCA_018224455.1 Desulfosarcina sp. | reverse complement strand
TTTCCAGGCGCTGGGTGCATTGGGCATAGGAGCCGGGACGGTATTGGACATCCCAACCCTCTTTCCGTGCGATGTGGGTGAGAATGTCGACAGCAATACCTTTGACCCGACTGTCGGTGTCGGTGAAGATCAGCGGCGTATTGTCATGAAGGCCAACGATGATCCGCTGGTCAGCGGCAGATGCAGCAATCGCCGAAAACAGGCCAAGGATGAAGAGTAGAAATATAGATCGGATTCGAATTTTCATTGGAATAGTATTCTGTTTTTACATCCAAATGGGGATGCAGGTCAACCGAGGCATACTTTTAAGATGCCTATTCCAACGCCTATCGGCCGGTGATCAGGCAGGGTGCCATCAGGGTCTCAAGTCGGACACGCTGTTGTTCGAACGCTTCCGGGTCATTTGTGGGTGCAAAACGAACCGGATCGCCGAAGCGCAAGGTGACCCGGGAAAATGGCAGGGGCAGCATAAACCGGTCCCAACTGTTGAAATACAGGGCCCGATGGGCTGAAACAGAAAAGGGGACGATGGTGGCTTGAGCGGCATGGGCCAGTCGGATGGCGCCGGCTTTGACCACACCCATGGGGCCGGTAGGCCCGTCTAGTATATGGCCAGCCAGCTTGGAGCATTCCAGGTGGCGGATCATGGAACGAAGGGCTGATTTGCCGCCCCTGGATGAAGACCCTCTGACGGTTTTCCATCCGGCTTGACGCGCCACAGCGGCAATGATTGCCCCGTCCCGGCTTCGGCTGATCATCAGGGCCGGCTGGTATTGCGCATAGCGCTTGAAAGGACGGATGGCCGAAAAGAACTGCTGGTGCCAGGCGCACAGCAACACCGGCGTTCCCTTGTCGATCTGCCGCCGCCATTGGTCTTCGTTTTCAATCCCTAATCGAAAGGTCCCACTGTAAATGCGGATGAGGTGGTACAAGAACCGGTGAAAAGCCGGAGTGGCCAGAATCGATTTTACGTAAGGGCTCATGACTCGTTTTCAATGCCCGGTCAGAAGTTGACTGCCGTGCTCGGAGCCTGGTCAAGCGGTTTCATCTCTTTTTCGCATTTAGGGCAAAAGATGGTGGCCATGTTGTTTTTGTCCATGATCGCTTCACCCGGCAGGTCGATGAAGAACATTCTGTTATCGCTGCTGCTGCAGCCTTCGCTGTTGCAGTAAAACCGATGGTTGCTTGCACTTTTTTGCGGGTCCGACGGCAATGGTTTCATGGGTTTGCTGCACCGGGGGCAAAAGATGGTGGCCAGGTTGTTGCCGTCCATCACAGATTCCTGGGGCAGTTCGAGAATGAAGGGCCCTTTGTCTGCATGGGAGCAAATTTCGCTGTTGCAGTAGAATTTGGTTGACATGATCTACGCTCCTTGTGTTGTTCTTTAAAAACTTCCTAATTAGACTATTTTGTATCTAATAGGCAAGCAATCTTATTAAAAAATTAGGGCAAATGTCATTTTTTTCATATTTCTATAATGCGACCGATATCGGCAACTGTCAAAGAACTGTGAAATTCGAACGAATGGTCGATCATGGGAAATGGGTACTCCGTGGTGTTGGAAATAAAACCCGTTCCAAATTTGGATTCTCTCGGTGCCAAGTTCGACCTTGGTCTCGATATCGCATCCTTCTATCTTCAGAAAGACGGTCGTGTGTGATATGTTAGAAAAAAACCGACACCGCAACCCTGCAAAAAAGGATGGCCGAAAAATGGCTTATTTCCGGACCCAGGACGGATGCAGCCTGTATTATGAAACCATTGGCTTTGAGCTTGCCCGGCCGGTGGTGATTTTTTTGAACGGCACCCTGCAGACCACCATGTACTGGAAGGTAATCGCGTCCTCACTAAAACCCGAGTTCCGCTCACTGCTCTATGATGCCAGAGGGCAGGGGGAAAGCGAATTGGGCGGTTTGCCCCTGTCCCTGGAACTGCATATGGAAGATCTGTTTGCGCTGATTCGTCACCTTGGACTGGGACCGGTCTGCCTGGTGGGGCTGAGCCACGGTGCGCTGTTGGCCTATGCCGTGGCCCGGCAGACGCCTAAAGCGGTCAGCCGGTTGGTGGTTTGTTCCATCGGTGTTCGGGCTCCGATTCGTGCCCGGCTGATTGTCCGGTCATGGCTGCCGATCATCGAAAGCGGCGGAATCGAAACCCTGGTGGGCGCTGCATTGCCGCATGTTTTTGGCGAGGGCTACCTCCTGCGAAACAGCAGGATTCTTGATCGGGTCGCCAAAACCATTGCCCGGCGCAACCGGACGTCGGCACTGGTGGCGCATTTGTCGGCCCTTGCCGGCTACCCAAGCCTGAGATCCATGCTTGTAAAACTGGATGTGCCTGCGCTGGTGATGTGCGGTTCAGACGATCCCCTGGTAAGCATCGGCGGCGCGGCGGAGGTCGCCGAGAAAAGCGGCGGCCGGCATCTGGTGGTCACGGGTGCCGGGCACTCCATCCCAGTAGAAGCACCGGAGCTGTTCCTCAAAACCATTGCACAATTTTTGTCGGGCCGCTGGACGGATATGCCGGAGGCCATCTGATGGTCCACAAAACACCTTGACAACCTGACAGTGTGGACTCTATTGGAATGAGGCTTATATCACAGGAGATTCAGCAGGCGGAGGGATTCTCATTTTTCCCAGCTGCTGGCTTCTATATTAACAAAGGAGTCGCTAGCATATGGTCAGCGTAGGCCTCGTTGGTTGGCGCGGAATGGTCGGTTCGGTCCTCTTGGATCGGATGAAGGCTGAAAATGATTTTGCATGCTTTAATCCGGTTTTTTTTTCCACGTCCCAGGCCGGAAAAACCGGTCCGGATATCGGTTCCGGGCCCCAGGCGGTTCTGGATGCGAATGATTTGGGCAATCTGGCCGATATGGCGTTGATTGTTTCTTGCCAGGGCGGCGGTTATACGGAACAGACGCACCCTGTGCTGCGGCAGAAAGGGTGGGACGGCTATTGGGTCGATGCCGCATCCACGTTGCGAATGAGAGACAACAGCGTCATCGTCCTGGACCCGGTCAACCGCAAGGTGATCGACGATGCCCTTGAAGACGGCATCAAAGACTACATCGGTGGAAACTGCACGGTTTCTCTGATGCTCATGGCCCTTGCTGGACTGTTTCAAAAAAACTGGGTTGAGTGGATGACCTCCATGACCTACCAGAGTGCCTCGGGTGCCGGGGCCAACCACATGCGGGAGCTGGTCATGCAGATGGGGCTGCTGGGCGACAGCGCCAAAGTCATATTACAGGACCCGGCATCCTCCATCCTGGAGATTGACCGTCAGATTACCGAGACGCTGGCCGGGCCGAATTTCCCAATCCAGTATTTCGGTGCGCCACTGGCGGGCAGTCTGATTCCCTGGATCGACCGCGCGATGGAAAATGGCCAGACCCGCGAAGAGTGGAAAGGAATGGTGGAGACGAACAAGATTCTCGGACGTTCAGACCATCCAATAGCCATCGACGGGCAATGTGTCCGTGTGGGGGCCATGCGCTGCCACAGTCAGGCCCTGACCATCAAGCTGACCCAAGACCTACCGTTGGACGTCATTGAAAATGCCATCGCTTCGGCCAACGATTGGGTGTCGGTGGTGCCCAATGACAAAGCTTACACCCTGGCGCAACTCAGCCCGGCGGCAGTGTCCGGGACGCTTTCCATTCCTGTGGGGCGCATTCGAAAAATGAAGATGGGACGCGATTATCTGACTGCCTTTACCGTGGGCGACCAGTTGCTTTGGGGGGCTGCCGAACCTTTGCGCCGGGTACTCAACATCATCCTTGACCGCATGAACGACGTCGCCAGAGCCTGAAACGGGCGCTGGAGGCGATCTGCGTTGCGGGAGTCATCGTGCCGAACAGACTACGTATTATGGATACGTAATGGGTACCAAATTATCGAGTGTTGTGATCGTTTTCCCGGGCTGCAATCAGAACTGGTAGGATACCCCCGCTTCAAAGGTGAATGATTGCCAACGGACCTCATTGAGACGGGTGTCACCGGTCGCACCGTCTGCATAGTAGGTGCGATCCAACCCGGCCTCCGTGGTCATTTCCTTGACGTTCATTCCCGCATGGATACCCCAGCGGTTTTTTATCTCGAACAGGATCGCCGCTCCCGCCATATAACCGCTGCCGTCAGCTTCGTGGGAAAAGCTGACCGGATGGGCGTAATCCGAGCGCAGATTCCAGTTGGCTTCGGCATCGTAATCCGCCCAGTGGTATTCACCGGTAAACATGACCCCGACCTTGCTAAATGGAGCCCCTGCGTCGGGAATCGAAAAAAAAAGATCCACACCGAGCCAGGGGCCCTTCCAGCGGGTCTGAAAACGGCTGTCCAGGCCGGCGATGGGGCCGGTGGGCGTGGTTAGAGGCGGCGCCGTTAGCGCCTGATACCCGTCCACGATATTCAGGTCCTGCTCGGAGACGGCATAGCCAATCATGGGGCAGACGACCATGGTGGATTCAAAAAAGGAAAAGCGAGGGCCGATACCGATTGATCCGTCCCAAACGTCGTTGCCGTCCGCACCATTCACTGAACGCGAGAATTCCTGAGTCCGGTCGTCGCCATTGTAGTCCGAATCCTGGTTGCTGCCGGAGACTACCGTTCCATAGTTTAAATAGCCCCGCATGTAGACCCGATCCTTGATCACGGTGCGATTGGCCAATTTCAGCTGATAGATACGAAGACCCGACCAGTTGAGTTCGGAACGGACGTTGGGATTGGCCCCCAGCAGGTTCCCGGCGATGTGCCAGTTCAACTTGTCTGTGCGGTAGCCGGCGGACAGGTCGAAGGTGACCGACGCCCAGCTGAGATAGGCATAACTGTCTTTGGTTTTTTCGGCCATCGCCTGATCGGCCGGCTCAAGGGGTTGTGAAAAAACCTGGGAAGCGGAAAGAGAAACAAACAAGCACATAACCAGCGCCGCAGAGAAGTGTCGCATGAGCAGTCTCTTTATTGGGATCGCAGTCATTGTTTGAAAGAAATTTGAGCGGATGGATCGCCAGTGGCTGACGAGGGTCCCGGGCAACCTCGCCTTCATCTCATGAAATGGTCTGAAATTCAAGCCTTCGATGCGGTGACAGCCGCCTTGACTTGCCCGAATCGGTGATTTACTGTTGTGCCGTTTCAGCGTTCGGCCCACCCATACCGGTGCGGTGGACGACAAATCGATGCCGTCCGGGAATACCTGGGCGGGACCGCTACCCAACAGGATTGACGTGACCATCGACTTTAGATCGAAATGGCTGCCGGCCATTATCAGCGGCCTGCTGCTCACGGCGGCATTTCCTAAAATTGGACTTTCGGCATTGGCCTGGGTCGCCCTGGTGCCCCTGCATATCGCCTTGCGTGAACGGTCGCCCAAAGAAGCCTTCAGGGTCGGGATGATCGCCGGCCTGGCCCACTACCTGACCCTGTTGTACTGGGTGGTGTTCACCATGCGAACTTACGGTTATCTGCCGTGGTGGCAGTGCATCTCCCTGCTGGTGCTGCTTGCCGCATACCTGTCCCTTTACACCGGTCTTTTTTCTTTGGCATTGGTCCGTCTTGGTAAAAAACCCTTCCACCTGATTCCGCTCGCACCGGTTCTCTGGGTGGCGCTGGAGTATATCCGTAGTTTTCTGCTGACCGGGTTCACCTGGGGAACTGTTGGATATTCCCAGTTTAATCGGTTGCATATCATTCAGATCTCCGATATATTCGGGGTGTATGGGATCTCTTTTCTGGTGGTGCTTTTCAACGCTGCCGTTTATGTGCTGTTGCTGTTTCTTGCACAGAAAAAATGGCAGGACCATCCGGTGGAAAAACGGCAAGCCCTGCTGGCCGTCGTGCTGCCCCTCATCTTGATCAGCCTCGGACTGTTGTACGGGAATATGCGGATCCGGGCCATGGACGGCGCCATGGCCGGGGCTTCATCACCCCGCGTTGCGGTGATTCAGGGCAATATCGACCAGGCCCGGAAATGGGATCCGGCATTTCAGATCGGCACCACGAAGAAATATGTGGATTTAACACTGTCGGTTGTTGCCGATCGTCCGGATCTGGTGGTGTGGCCGGAAACAGCGACGCCGTTTTACTTTGAGGCCAGCCCCAAGCTCACCCGGTTGGTTACCGACGCGGTCCGCCAAGCGGGCATCCGTCTGTTAGTGGGTAGTCCCAGCGTCCAGGGAGCCCCGGGCAGACATGCCTACTACAACAGCGCCTATATGGTGGCGTCGGACGGTCGCGCCACCGGACGTTACGATAAGGTCCACCTGGTGCCCTTCGGCGAGTATGTGCCACTTAAACGGGTGCTGTCGTTCGTGGGTAAGATGGTTGCCCAGGTGGGCGACTTCTCGTCCGGAGAAAAAGGCCGAACCCTTGTATGGGGAGAAAATGAGCCGCCCATTGGGGTGCAGATCTGTTTTGAGATCATTTTCCCGGCACTTGCCCGATCCATGGTCAACAACGGTGCCGGCGTGCTGGTCAACCTGACCAACGATGCATGGTTCGGTAAAAGCAGTGCGGCATATCAGCATTTTTCCATGGCGGTCTTCCGGGCTGTCGAGAATCGCCGCAGCCTGGTGCGTTGCGCCAATACGGGGATCAGCGGATTTGTGGACCCCGCTGGTCGGATCATGGCCCGCACCGCCCTGTTCGAAGATGCGGTGCTCGTCCGAGGGGTTCCCATACTATCCGAAAAAACCGTTTACACCCGGATCGGGGATGGGTTGCCGATTGTCTGTCTGATCGTGTTGGGTGTGCTGATGAGTCGAGACCGACAGCAGGCGCATGGTGCCATGTTGGTGAATATGACCGATTGGATTAAGCGGCTTGTCAGCCGGATAGTGAAAAAGAGGAGATGAACGATGAGTACCGAAGCCAAACAGACACTGAAGGAACATCAACAGAAGCTTGACCAGCTCAAGGAGTATCTTTGACCTGGCCACTCAGGAAAAACGATTCCAGGAAATCGAGGCGGAAATTTCCCGGGATGGGTTCTGGGACAACCCCGATGCCACGACCGCCATTTTAAGGGAACGCACGCTGTTGAGCCTGCGGATCGATGCCTTTCACGGCTTGGAAAAAGATATAGAGGAGGCGGGGATTCTTCTGGAACTGGCCGTGGAAGAGGAGGATGCAGATACGATGGTGGAAGTGTCCGGCCAGGTCAGCCAGCTGGGTCGGCGGTTGCACCAGTTCTCCCTGGACATGATGCTGGACGGAGACGACGATCAGAACAATGCCATCGTTTCGATTAATGCCGGTGCCGGTGGAACTGAGGCTCAGGATTGGGCCGAGATGCTTTTCCGCATGTACCTGAGATGGGTGGAGGGCAAGGGTTTTAAATCCAGCATCGTCGATTTTCAGCCCGGTGACGAGGCGGGCATCAAAAGTGTAACCTTCACCGCCACCGGCCAATACGCTTTTGGATATCTCAGGTCGGAGACCGGCGTCCACCGGCTGGTGAGAATTTCTCCCTTCAACGCCAGCGGCAAGCGTCACACCTCCTTTGCGTCTGTTTTCGTTTATCCGGAGCTGGACAATGAGATCGAAATCGATGTGGAGGATAAGGATCTTCGTATCGATGTTTTCCGTGCCAGTGGCGCCGGGGGGCAGCACGTGAATAAGACCAGCAGCGCCGTTCGCATCACCCACCTGCCCAGCGGCATCGTGGTTCAGTGTCAGCAGGAAAAATCCCAGCACCGCAACAAGGAGATGGCCATGAAAGTCCTCAAGTCAAGGCTTTACGAGGCGGAAAAGCGCAAACAGGACGAGCGGCTGCAGGAGATCCACGACGGCAAGGACGATATTGGCTTTGGCAGCCAGATCCGCTCCTACGTGCT
>JAGTUY010000114.1 GCA_018224455.1 Desulfosarcina sp. | reverse complement strand
GTTTGGCCGTGCCAATGTCCATGCAGCGGTAGATCTGCATGGAGTCGGCCCCGACAATCTCACCGTTGAAGCGCCGGGCCAGGTTGATGGCCATGGTGGTCTTGCCGGCACCGGTGGGGCCGACGATAAGGATGATCTTGGGTGCCGCGATCTTCTGCTTATCATTCATGACTCAATGGTGGTGTTCGTAATCAGTCCAATAGATATTCCACCATTTCTATCCCCATTCACTTGACGCGTCAAGCCGACCCGATTGCGGCTGTGCCCTGTTGACAAATCCTCCCAACCCAAGGATAAAAAGAGAACGTAGAAACCACAGATCGACTTCTTTCCACGCCATCAACCGGGAGTTTCACCGAATGAATATCGCAGTGGTGGGCGGCGGCAGACGCTGCAAGGACTTCATGGATGTGATTCAGCGTCACACATTTCTGGAGATCCATCCCAGGATCGTCGCCGTTGCGGACATCCGTCCCGATGCACCGGGGCTGGTTGCCGCCATGGAAAAAGGCCTGTTTATCACCAGCAGCTACGATGATTTCTTCGACCGGGACGACATTGACCTCATCGTCGAACTGACCGGCTCCATGGACATCTACAATGACATCCTGGCCAAAAAGAAAAAAAATGTCCGCGCCATTGCCGACCGCACGGCCCAGCTGTTCTGGGAAATTTCCCGGGTCTCCACCATGCAGAAAAAGACCGATCAGGAACTCAGGGAAGTGCGCGCACTTTACAGTATGGCACTGAATGATCTTATCCAGGAAGAAGTGCTGGTGATCGACCACCGCTTCCGTATCATCGACACCAATGATGCCTTTCTAGAAAAGTTCGGCCTGACCCGGGACCAGGTCATCGGGCAGTTCTGCTACCGGATCACCCACCACCTCGAAAACCCCTGCTCCGGGGAAGATCATCCCTGCCCGTTGATCCAGACCCTGGAATCGGAGAAGCCCTCCCAGACGACCCACATCCATCTGGACAGGGACGGCCGAAAAATTTACTACTCGATCTCCACGTATCCGCTATTTGAGGACGGAGACGTGATCGGCGCAGTGGAACTCTCACGTGATATCACCAAAGACATCAATGTCCAGAAAGTGATGATGCAGCAGGAAAAGCTGGCCTCCGTGGGGCGCCTGTCAGCCGGCGTGGCCCACGAAATCAACAACCCGTTGACCACGATCCTGACCACGGCCATGCTGATCCAGGAGGATCTGGACCCAAACGACCCCACCTATGAAGAAATGTCGGTTATCGCCGACGAAGCCCTGCGCTGCCGCAAGATCGTCACCAACCTGCTTAATTTTGCCAGGCAGACCCAGCCCGATAAAAAGAACGCCAACCTCAACGAAATCATTGCCGCCTGCATCTCCCTGACCCAGAAGCAGGCCGCCTTCAAGGATGTCTCCGTGGTTTACGACCCGTCCGATAACCTGCCCCGGACGCTGGTGGACAAAGGCCAGATCGAACAGGCCATGATCAACCTGATCATCAATGCCGTCGAGACGACCCCGGCCGGTGGCAGTATCAGCGTATCCACACAGCTATCGGCCCGCCAGGGGTTTGTGGATATTGTCGTCTCCGATACAGGAGAGGGCATCCCCGAAAACCAGCTGAATAAAATCTTCGACCCCTTTTTCACCACCAAGGAGAATGGCACCGGGCTGGGATTGGCCATCACCCACGGCATCATCGAGCAGCACGGCGGCACCATTGAGGCCGCGAGCAAAGTCGGAGCGGGTACCACCTTCACGATCACCATCCCCGGGGAGAAAATAGCCAGCCATGCCTCCTGATCCCGCCCGTGTGCTGATCGTCGATGACGAGCCCAACATCTGCCACAGCTGCGTTAAGATCCTAACCAAATCGGGCTACCGGACCGAGTTTGCCTTAAACGGCTACGAGGCTTTGAAAATGCTGGAGACCCGGCCATTCGACGTGGTGGTCACCGACCTGAAAATGAGTGCTTTAGGCGGCATGCAGGTGCTTGCCCGCGTCAAAGAGGCCTATCCGGACACCCTGGTGATCGTCATCACCGGTTACTCAACGGTTTCTTCGGCCGTGGAGACCATGAAGATGGGGGCCTTCGACTACCTGCCCAAGCCCTTTACCCCCCATGAATTAAGGGCCGTAGTCGGTCAGGCCCTGGCGCAGCGCGAAAGCCGGCTGAAAAACCGGCAGCTGAAAAACGAAATTCCCCCTTCCCGCCGAATCCAGCATCAGTTGGTGGGCAGCAGTCCAAAAATTAAAAAGGTCATCTCCATGGTGGAAAAGGTGGCCCCCACCGAGGCCACCGTGCTGGTCTATGGTGAAAGCGGCACCGGCAAGGAGCTGGTGGCCCGGGCGGTTCATGCCAACAGCAGCCGGGCCGACAAGGTTTTTTTTGCCGTGGACTGCGGGACCCTCTCCGGCAGCCTGCTCGAGTCCGAACTCTTCGGCCACGTCAAAGGCGCCTTCACCGGCGCCCACCAGGACAAGGCCGGCATTTTCCGGCAGGCCCACACGGGCACCGTCTTTTTGGACGAAATCAGCAATATCGCGCTGGATGTTCAGGGCAAGCTCCTTCGCTTCCTCGAAACCCGCGAGCTCATGCCCCTGGGCAGCACCACCAGCCACAAGGTGGATGTGCGGCTGATCTTTGCCACCAACCAGAATTTAGAAGAGATGGTCCGCAAGGGCACCTTCCGTCAGGATTTTTACTACCGCATTTATGTCTACCCGATTCTGCTGCCCCTTTTGAAAGAACGCAGAGAAGACATCCCGCCCATCGCCTACCATTTCCTCAACCAGTTCTGCCGGAAAATGGGCCGGGTCGTTGACGGCTTTGCCGATAATGCGCTGACCCGCCTCACCGAATACAGCTGGCCCGGCAACGTGCGCCAGCTGCGCAACGTGGTGGAGCGGGCGGTGATTTTATGTGAAAAGGAAACCATCGGACTCAAGGATTTGCCCCTGCTGGGCGAAATCAGCGATATCGAAAACCTGTTCGACAACACCCCCACCACCAATGAAGCGTTGAAGGCCGTCAAGACCTTGATCCGGCAAAAAGCCATTGCCCGGGTGGAGTGCAATTTTCTGACCCACGCCCTTTCCAGCAACGACTGGAACGTCACCCGGGCAGCCAAAGCCGTGGGCATGCAGCGCCCCAACTTCCAGAACATGATGAAAAAGCACGGAATCTCCCTTCCCCGGCGCCATTAAACCGTTTTCCATACACTGTATATAATTTGCATACATGTCGTTGGCATTCGGCTCCCGGCCCGGTACGCCGGCCGGTTGGCCGTCATCGATTAGGCCGTCAGCTCGCCCCAAGGTGTATTGATTTCACATACACCCAATCCGCACAGAAATGGCAAAGAAGTTATTTTAATCAATATTTACATATACTTAAAAACTTTACTGCCATCTGGCACAACTTCTGCTTTATCCAGAACTAAAAATGGATAACATTGACGCAGTTGACATCAAAAAATAGGAAATTAGGGAGGGGTTATGAAGACAATGCCGAAAATTATGGTGGTCGATGACGAAGCCAGCATCTGCAACAATGTTGAAAAAATTCTCAAGAAAAGCAACTATGCGGTCACCCGTGCCGCCAGCGCCAAAGAGGCCCTTGACATGTTAGCCAAAGAGTCTTTTTCTCTGCTGATTTCCGACATCGTTATGCCCGGGATGAACGGCCTCGAACTCCTGAAGATGGTTAAAAAAGAGTGGCCGGTAACCAAAGCGGTCATGATGACCGCCTACGCCTCTACGGACACCGCTGTCAAGGCCATCCGCATGGGTGCCCTGGAATACCTTCCCAAGCCCTT
>JAGTUY010000113.1 GCA_018224455.1 Desulfosarcina sp. | reverse complement strand
TTCTCCATCGACTTCGCCCTGAAGATGATGGGGGATATCCAGCAGTATTTTATCGACAACAACGTGCGCAATTTCTACTCGGTCTCCATCTCCGGCTACCACATCGCCGAGGCCGGGGCCAATCCCATCTCCCAGCTGGCCTTCACCCTGGCCAATGGCTTCACCTACCTGGAGTACTACCTGTCCCGCGGCATGCCTTTAGACAGCTTTGCGCCCAACCTCTCTTTTTTCTTCTCCAACGGCATGGACCCCGAGTACACGGTCATCGGCCGGGTGGCCCGACGCATATGGGCTGTGGCCCTGCGGGAGAAGTACGGGGCCTCGGTGCGCAGCCAGATGCTGAAATACCACATCCAGACATCCGGGCGCAGCCTGCACAGCCAGGATATTCAGCTCAATGATATTCGCACCACCCTTCAGGCCCTGTGCGCCATTTACGACAACTGTCAGAGCCTGCACACCAATGCCTTCGACGAGGCCATTACCACGCCTACGGAAGAGTCGGTGCGCCGCGCCCTGGCCATTCAGCTGATCATCAACCGAGAGTGGGGGCTGGCCAAAAACGAGAATCCCTACCAGGGCAGCTTCGTCGTCGACGATCTCACCGACCTGGTGGAAGAAGCCGTGCTCACGGAGTACGACAAGATCACCGCCCGTGGCGGCGTGCTTGGGGCCATGGAAACGGGCTACCAGCGAAGCAAAATCCAGGATGAGTCCATGTACTACGAGATGCTCAAGCACACGGGTGAATACCCCATCGTGGGCGTCAACACCTTCAGGGACCCCCACGCCGACGGTGCTGATCTGCTGGAAGGGGCCTCCTGCATCGATCTGGCCCGGGCCACCACCGAGGAGAAGGAATCCCAGCTCAACCGACTGAAAGACTTCCAGACCCGCAACGCCGACCAGGCCGCCGAGGCTCTGGCACGGCTCCAGAAGGTGGCCCTTTCCGGCGAGAACATCTTTGCCGAGCTGATGGAAACGGTCAAGTGCTGCAGCCTGGGGCAGATTACCGGCGCGCTGTATAATGTGGGGGGACAATACCGGCGGAATATGTAAAGGAGAGAATTATGAACGAAGCAGTCATTGTCAGCGCGGTGAGAACGCCGCTGGGCAGTTTCAACGGATCGCTGGCCGGCATCGGCGCCACCGACCTGGGAGCCATCGTGATCCAGGAAGCCATCCAACGTGCCGGCATCGATAAATCCGAGGTGAACGAGGTTCTCATGGGCCAGGTGTTGCCCTGCGGCTACGGTCAGAACCCGGCCAAGCAGGCCGCGGTCAAGGCCGGCCTGCCCTGGGAAGCCGAAGCGATAACCGTCAACAAAGTCTGCGGTTCCGCCCTGAAAACCGTCATGCTGGCCGCCCAGGCCATCCAGATCGGTGATGCCGAGGTGGTGGTCGCCGGCGGCATGGAAAACATGAGCATGGCGCCCTTCTACCTGGAAAAGGCGCGCTTCGGCTACCGCATGGGAGCGGGCCAGCTCCAGGACGCCATGATTCACGACGGCCTGTGGGACATCGTCAACGATTTTCACATGGGCATGTCCAACGAATTGTGCTCCGAGCGCTACCACGTCAGCCGGGAAGACCAGGACCGCTACGCTGCCGAATCCTATCGCCGGGCACTCGAGTCAATCAGCAGCGGTCGTTTCGACGCTGAAATCGTGCCCGTCTCCGTTCCCCGGCGCAAAGGCGAACCCGCTATCTTCGATAAGGATGAATGCGCCCGGGAAACCTCCTATGAGGACCTGTCCAGGATGAAGCCGGCATTTAAAAAGGACGGGGTCGGCACTGCCGGCAATGCCTCCATCATCAGCGATGGCGCGGCCGCTGTGGTGGTCATGTCCCGTGAAAAGGCAGAGGCACTGGGATGCACGATCATGGCCGCCATCGGCGCCCAGGCATCTTACGGCATCGACATGAAATACGTGCTGGTGGCCCCCATCTTTGCGATTCCCAAATGCCTGAAGAAGGAAGGCGTCGGCATCGATGACGTGGACCTGTTCGAGATCAACGAGGCCTTTTCCGGATCAACGGTTTCGGTGATGAACGAACTGGGGCTGTCTGCCGATACCACCAACGTCAACGGTGGCAGTGTGGCCTTGGGTCACCCCATCGGCGCCAGCGGCTGCCGGGTGCTCGTTACCCTGCTGCACGAGATGATCCGTCGCAATAAAAAAACCGGACTGGCGTCGCTGTGTCTGGGGGGCGGGGAGGCGGTGGCGATGGTCGTCAAAAGATGACCATGTCCATCCAGAGACGGCATCTTGCGGTTCATATCTGCGTTCTCGCCAGATTGAATTCCTCGACGTAGCGCTGCTACGCATGCAGGTTCAATATGGCTGCGGCCTTGATCTGAATCGCAATCTACCATCTCTGAACGAACACGGTTGGGTTAGAAGAATCACTTTCGATGTAATGCGCAACTTTTTATCCAAAGTAATTACACTGAACGCTTTCAGTCTAAGCAACTCAACAGAGGGAGGAAACAATGGACATCAACACCTTCGGCGTTATCGGCGCGGGGCAGATGGGCAACGGCATCGCCCAGGTGGCAGCTACCGCCGGCCTCAATGTCATCATGAGCGACATCAAGATTGAATTTGCCGAAAAGGGTCTGGCCAATATTACCAAGATTCTCGGCAAAAGCGTGGACAAGGGCAGAATTTCGGCAGAAGACAAGGATGCGATCATGGGCCGCATCACGATCACCGCCGACCTCAAGCACATGGCCGACGCGGATTTCGTGGTGGAGGCGGCCACGGAGAACGAAACCCTCAAGTTCAAGATTTTCAAGGATCTGGACGAAATCTGCCGGCCTGGCGTGATTCTGTCCACCAACACCTCCTCCATTCCCATCGGTCGGATCGCCGCCCAGACCGGCCGCCCGGACAAGGTCATCGGCATGCACTTCATGAACCCGGTGCCGGTGATGAAGCTGGTGGAGGTCATCCGCGGCCTGGCCACCTCCGACGATACCTTCCAGACCACCTGGGACCTGTCGTTGAAATTCGGCAAGACGCCGGCCCTGGCCAACGATTTTCCCGGCTTTATCGCCAACCGCATCCTGCTGCCCATGATCAATGAGGCGGTGTTTGCCCTTTTCCATGGCGTGGGCACCCGCGAAGACATCGATACGGTCATGCGGCTGGGCATGAATCATCCCATGGGGCCGCTGGCCCTGGCGGACCTGATCGGCCTGGACACCTGCCTGGCCATCATGGAGACCCTGTACAACGGATTCAATGACTCCAAGTACCGGCCCTGCCCGCTGCTGAGAAAATATGTGGAAGCCGGCTGGCTGGGCCGAAAAACCGGCAGAGGGTTTTACGAGTACTAAAAGGAGGTACCATGCCCCCCCGAAAAACCACCCGTCTTACCCCTGTGGGCAGGAAGATCAAAAAAGCGCGGATCGACAAAAAGATGTCCTACGAGACCCTGGCCAACGACACCGGGTTTTCCATCGATTTCCTGAAGAAGGTGGAAGCCGGTAAAATCACGCCGCCGGTGGGTTCCCTGCTTCAGATTTCCCGGGCCCTTGAGATCGACTCCGGGGATTTGCTCAAGGAAGACGAAGGCCGCATGCAGGACCGCATCAAGGCATACACCAAACGGACGTCGAGCTATGCCTACACCACCCTCACGCCGGGGGCCGAGAACAAACACCTCAAGGCTTTCCGGGTGAAGATCGATGCGATGAAAACCCACGAAGGCGTCAGCTACAACCACGAGGGGGAAGAGTTCGTGTATGTGCTCGACGGCACCATCGAGGTGGTGGTTGGAGAACACGTAAACGCCCTTGGCGCCGGGGACTCCCTGCATTTCAATTCCGGCATCCAGCACCGCCTGAAAAACACCGGTGATACGGCTGCCGAGCTGATAGTGGTGATTTACAATCCATAGAGGACTGCACCATGTCATTCAAGCTGACCGATGAACAACTGATGATCCAGTCCATGGTTCGCGAGTTCTCCCGCAAGGTGGTGGCTGAAACCGCCGCGGAGCGGGACAAGACCAAGGAATTTCCCGCTAAAAACCTGAAGCGAATGGCCGAGCTGGGACTTCTGGGGATGATGGTCCCCTTCGATTACGAAGGGTCGGATTCGGACACGGTGGGCTATGTCCTGGCCCTTTCCGAAATCGCCTATTCCTGCGCCTCGACGGCGGTGGTCATGTCGGTGCACAATTCCATCGTCTGCGAAAGCATCCTGAATTACGGCAGTGAAGACCAGAAGCAGCATTATCTCAAGGATCTGGCCATGGGCAAATATATTGGCGCTTTCGCCCTGACCGAGCCCGAAGCCGGCTCCGACCCGGTGAGCCAGCAGACCACGGCGGTCAAAGACGACGATCACTACATCATCAACGGCACCAAGCGATTTATTACCACAGGCAAAAACTGCGGTCTGGTCATCGTCACCGCCAAGACCGATCCGGGTGCGCGCCATAAAGGCATCAGCACATTCATCGTCACCAAGGACAACCCCGGTCTCATCGTTGGCCACACGGAGGACAAGATGGGGTTGCGCGCCTCGGACACCACGGACCTGCATTTCGAGGATTGCCGGGTGCCGGCATCGGATATGCTGGGAAAAGCGGGGGAAGGGTTCAAGATCGTCATGAAAGGACTTGACGGCGGGCGCATCGGCATTGCCGCTCAGAGCCTGGGGGTGGCTCAGGCGGCCTTCGATGCGGCCGTGAAATACGCCAAGCAGCGGGACCAGTTTGGTCAGAAGATCTCCAAATTCCAGGGCCTTCGCTGGATCATCGCCGACATGGCCACCGAGATCGAAGCCGCCCGGCAACTCACCCTGAGTGCCGCCGCCATGAAGGACCGCAAGGAACGCTTTACCCTCCAGGCTTCCATGGCCAAGCTGTACGCGTCGGAAATGGTCAACCGGGTCACGGCCAAGGCCCTGCAGATGCACGGCGGTTACGGTTTTACCACCGACTATCCGGTGGAGCGATTCTACCGGGACGCCCGGGTGTTCACCATCTACGAGGGCACGTCGGAAATCCAGCGGGTGGTGATCTCCAACAATATACTGAAGGACAAACGAACGCCCAGATAAGGAGGGTAATCATGGTCAGAACGGAAATTTCCCTGTTCCTGAAAAACGAGCCCGGAGAATTGGGCCGGCTGGCCACGCTCATGGGTGGGGCCGGCATCAACATCGATGCGCTGACCATCCAGGATGCGTCGGCCTATGTTTTGGAGCTGTTCAAGGCCAGGGGCAAATCCCTCAAACGCATCGCTTCGGCGGCCAGCTACAACTCCATGCGCAAGGATTCGGCCCAGTTTGCCCTGATCCGCCTGCTGGCTGAAGACGGCAAGACCAACGCCGCCATCGACCTGCTTTCCCAGCATGACTACACCTTCGACATCATGCCGGTGATTGCCGTTCAGTTGGACAACAAGCCCGGCGAACTGGCCCGGCTCTCTTCCAGATTCGGTGAAGCGGGCATCAATATCAACTACGTTTACGGATCCGTGGCCGGCCCGGAGGCTAAATGCCTGTTTGTCTTCTGCCCCGAGGACATCGACCTGGCGTCCAAGATTTTTTCCAAGGAAAAAAAAGGAAAGTAAAACGTTAGATATTCGACGTTGGTGGCCTTGTGGCTAATTTCCCCCATCAGACAGGCGCCAGCACCCATTTTATTGCGCCCGACGGCCAGTCACCTGATATTTCTTGTTCATTTATGGCTTGTTTCCAATGCCTTTTCGATTTCAAGCGGTTAAATGTAAAACTGAAAAGGACCGTTGACATATACGTATAATATATGTATATAGTGAATCATGCGCATAACATGGGATCCAAATAAAGCTGAAATCAACTTTGGAAAACATGGGATACGCTTCCCCGATGCTGAGTTGGTGCTTTATGATCCATTTGCTGTGACCCTTGAAGATCAAGTCGTTGCCGGCGAAAAACGATTCGTGACCGCGGGTTCAGATGCAGTTGGTCGAATAATCGCTGTTGTTTACACATACCGTCCAGATAGCATCCGTATGATTTCGGCCAGAAAAGCGACACCAACGGAAAGGAAACAATATGAAAAAGGAATATAATTTTGAAAATGCCAAAAGAGGCCAGGTTGTTCCAACAAAAGGAAAAACCAGAATTACAATTTATCTTGATACGGACATCCTCGATGATTTCCGTGCACGAGCGGATGAAGCAGGATATGGGTACCAGACAATGATCAATGAAACCCTTAGAGAATATCTTGCGAAAAGCGGAAAACCACTCGACGAGACGGTTATTCGTCGGGTAATCCGTGAAGAATTGGATCGGGTTGCTCATCAATAATATTTTCTTGAAATTCGATCGATTTTTTATTATCCATGGAGTGCGGATAATAATTGCTCGTCCTTTTACGCCATTACCAATATTGGGTTTCCTTTGTACGATTGGGGTACTTTCCAAAATGGATGGCTTGCTGTGTTCAATAGCTCGGCTGCGCATGAAGACGTGACGATTACCCGCAACTGTCTTCAGCACGAGCGAAATCTAGCTTGTGCAAGCGCAGCTGGAATAGGGTATTCTAACCGTTTATAGGTTTTGCCTGCCAATAGCCGTCTATAACCCACCCATTGATATTTACGCTATCGTTGTAATATTTAATGTATGTATTAGACCAGCCAAATTAAATGCCCATTAAAAAACTACCCGTAACCCGTATTGGAGGTTGATATGAACAAACAAGATTGCGTAAGCGAAAAATGGTCGAGCCGGACCATCGGATTGATCATTCTGCCCTTGGCCATGGCGTTGGGTTTTCTGGGTTTTCTGATCCTTCCGGTGGTGGGGCTTTTTTTCGCCCTCCCGCTGTTTATCCTTTCCTTCTTTTTTATTGCGGCACCGGAGAGCAAGGTATGCCGACTGATCCTGCGCAAATAGACGTAAAATTGGCGACCCGTGGAGCCGGGAGTGGTTGCCCGTCCAACCGCTCCCGGCCGGTTTGCCCAATGCCACCGGCACTGTCACTTCTTTGACCGATCGAGAGAAAATATCTATCCCACCTAAATGATCGTTGCTGCTCAACGCATTAAAAACGTGACGAAACCGGACCTTCTCACCCACTCGTTCCACGCATGAAAAAGACGGTTGACAGGTGTACACCCATTCTTTATCGTCATTCTACGATTAATGAGTGGTGCACGTGTTTCTTAAAGCGAATTAACCCATGAATCAAAATGGTGAAGCGATGCTGGATGCGGCAACGTTTGCGGGCATCTGCAAAGCGCTGGGACATCCGGCCAGGATTCGGATCATTGAGCACCTCAGGGCCATCGACCGGTGCATCTGCGGCGAGATCGTCCAGATTCTGCCTCTGGCCCAGTCCACCGTGAGCCAGCATTTGAAAGTGCTCAAGGCCGCCGGACTCGTCAAGGGGGAGGTCGAGGGGCCGCGCACCTGCTACTGCCTGGACGGGGAGGTGCTGGACCGCTTCAAGAAAACCGCCGCTTCGATCTGACTGCCTGCGGAAAACCGGCACCTTGCCGCGCGAGGAAAACGATGACATTATGCTGCCCGGAAGAAAAAGATCCCGTCATCCCATCGAATTGCAGCTGCCGAGAGACGCCTTCCACGGGTTTGAAACCGGATTTTCCGATATTTGGCCAGGATGCAAAGCCTTGCTGCGGCGGCCAGGCGCCGGAACCGAACCGCCCCTATGAAAAACCCGGCTACCGACTGTGGGGGTTCGTGGCGGATTTTATGCAGACGCCGGCGGGCGAAGTCCCGCGGGTGCTCAGCCGGTTGGACCGCCGTGACCGCACCGGAACCGTTCTCGCCCGGCTGGGCATCGGCCGGGACAGTTACCGTGTCGCTCCCGGCCTCTATGGCGTCGGTTCGCCTGACGACGGGTCGCCGGTGATGGTGACGGCCAATTACAAGCTCACCTTTGACAGCCTGCGCGTTTCACTCGCCGGCACCGATGCCTGGATTCTGGTGCTGGACACCAAAAGCATCAACGTCTGGTGTGCAGCCGGCAAGGGAACCTTTTCCACCGGTGAGGTGGCCGAACGGGTCCAATCCGTGGCCCTGGAAAAAATCGTTTCCCACCGGCGCCTGATTCTGCCCCAGCTTTCAGCCACCGGCGTGTCCGCCCGCCAGGTGAAGCGTCTGTGCGGCTTCGAGGTGGTCTGGGGGCCGGTATACGCCAGGCACATCCAGGCATTTCTGGACGGGGGCATGCAGGCCACCCCGGCCATGCGCAAGGTCACCTTCACGCTTCGGGAGCGGGTGGAATTGATTCCTGTGGAACTCAATCACATGGGCAAGCCCTCCCTCTACGTGATACCGGCGCTGTTTTTGCTGTCCGGCTTGGGCCAGGGCCTTTTTTCAGTCTCCGCCGCCGTGTCGAGGGGTCTGTCCGCCGTGCTGGCCTACCTGTCGGCAGTGGTAGCCGGCGCCATCCTGGTGCCGATCCTGCTTTCTTGGCTGCCCGGCCGGGCCTTCGCCCTCAAAGGTGCCGTGATCGGCGCCGCCGCGGGGGCCGTGTTGTCGGCTGCCTTTGCCGGTCAGCTGGCCCGGTCCGAAATGATGGCCCTGACGCTCTTTATCATGGCCATCAGCTCGTATCTGGCCATGAATTTTACCGGATCGACGCCCTTCACTTCACCCACCGGCGTGGAAAAGGAGATGCGCCGGGCCATCCCGGCCCAGGTGACCGGCGTGATAGCTGCTGTCATCATCTGGGTCGGTGCCGGATTCATGGGATAGCGCCCGACCGCAAACGGCATCTTCCAGCCCAGGCTCGTGTTCTCACGATACTGAACTCCTCGACGCAGCGCTGCTGCGCCTGCGGGTTCAACATCGTTGCGGCCCTGACCTGAACCAAAATCTACCATTTGTGGACGGGAACCGATGACGCTGTAAATTGCCAGAAAACAAGGAGCATGGATTCACCAAGGAGAAAACCATGGAAAAATTCAGATATCTGCCCGGGGTGTCCACCCTCGACTATGAGGAGACGCTCTGTGTGGGTTGCGGGGCATGTGCGATCGTCTGCCCCCACGGGGTGTTCGCCATGAACGGAAAAAAGGTGCGGCTGGCGGATAAGGACGGCTGCATGGAGTGTGGCGCCTGTGCGCTCAACTGCCCCACGGCCGCCATCAAGGTCACGCCGGGGGTGGGCTGTGCGGCCTACATCATCTCCGGTTGGATTCACGGCAAGGAGAATGCCAGCTGCGGGGGTGAAGGAGACGCATGTTGCTGAACATCGATGTTGAATGCCGAATTGGTAATTATGAATGAAGGCATTCTATCGTTTTCTTCAATTGGACAGGATACATTCATTCAAAATGCATCCTTTAAAATTAGCAATTGGGTCGCAGACACCATTAAGTGTTTCCTTTCAATCCAATCTCAGCGGCCACTTCGCGCATGCCCATGATGGTGTCGGTGATCAGGTCGCCCAACTCCACACCCAGCATGTCGGCCCCTCTTTGAATGATGGACCGGTCCACACCGGCAGCAAAGCGTTTGTCCTTCCACTTTTTTTTCACCGACTTGGCCTTCATGTCCATGACACTCTTGGTGGGCCGGACCAACGCCGAGGTCGCCACCAGGCCGGTCAGTTCATCGATGGCAAAGAGGACTTTCTCCATTTGGGTTGTCGGTTTCACATCGCTGCAAATGCCCCAACCGTGGCTGACCACGGCGCGGATCAGACTGTCGGGCCAGCTGTTTTCCCTAAGGATGGCTTCGGTCTTTTTGCAGTGCTGGTCGGGAAACTGCTCGTAATCCAGGTCGTGGATCAGTCCCACGACGCCCCAGACCTCCTCGTCCTCGCCATATTTTCTGGCCATGTAGCGCATGACGCCCTCTACGGCGAAGGCGTGCCTGATGAGGCTTTCACTCCGGTTGTATGTTTTGAGCAGGACCAGAGCGTCTTCCCTGGTGGGCATTGGGTGGTTCATGGCGATCTCCTGAAAATGATAAGCGTTGTCGGTGAAAGCGGCATGTCTTATAATGAATAAGAATCTGATTTATCATATGCCCGGGCAGGCAACAAGCCCTTTGGGGTGGAGACCGATGACCCACAAACGATCCCAGGATAAACTGCACCGGCTGACATCGGCCGTTCAAACGCTCAACACCCGTTGGGCCAGACGGGCGTTGTCTCTCTGGCAGGGCCTGCCGCCCGATGGCTCTCCAGAGCAGATTTACGCTGGATTCGAAGCGGTCCTGACGCCGGAAACCATCGCCGGCGTGCCGGGCACCCGGGACGATCCGACCCAGGCGCGGATCCGGCATGGATTGATCGATCACTACCTCCAGCGCAAGCTGATGCCCCACGAAACGGAAATGCAGGCCTGGAGCCGCGGCGCCGCTGCCCATGTCGACGGCGAAAAGATTTACTTCACCGAAGTCATTCCCTGGTGTCAGAAGTCGAGCACCCTGCTCAAACGCCAGCGGTTGCAGCAGGAGACCGGGCCGCTGTGCAAACTGCTCAAGCCCTTTGCCGTCAACTACTGGAACATCCTGCTGGAAACCCTGACCGATGAGTTGGGATTTGACGGTTACCTCGACTACTGCAGCCAGAAAAAGGGGATCGATTACCCTTTGTTGTACCGGGAGATGAAAAACCTGATCGAGCGGACGGACGATTCCTATTTTACCGCCATGGAAGCGTGGAGCCGCCGACGCTTCAACCGCCCGCTGAAAGACCTTTCCCGCTTCGACGCGATCTACCTGCTCAGTCTGGCTCAATGGGACCGCTTATGCCCGGTGGATAATCCCGAAGGTACCTTGAGTTTTTTCAGCCGCTGGGGGCTCGATCCGGCCAATCATCCCGGTCTTTTCCTGGAAATCCGACCGGCGGCCGGCAAGAGTGCGCAGGCCATCTCCGTTATGGTCAGGATACCCCAGGAGGTCCACATTCTCATGCGGCCCGAAGGCGGCTGGATCGATGTGGAAACCCTCTGGCACGAGCTGGGACATGGGCTGTCGGCCGTTACCACCGATCCGTCGCTGCCGGCTGTGGATCGCGAACTGGCCACGGCGTTTAACCTCTCCGAGGTATACGCTTTCCTGCTGCAGCGAATGGCGCTCTCCCGGCCGGTCCTGGAATCGCTGATGGAGCTGCCCGAGAAAACCGTTGCCACGATCGGCTACTACAAAGACCTGAAGGATCTTTCCGTCTTCCGCCGATACGCCGCCAAGTTCATCAGCGAGTACGAGATGTTTGCCGGCGGAGACCTGTCCGACGGACGACCCTATGCAGACACCATGGCCCGGGTCACCGGCTTTTACCACCAGTCCGAAAGCCATCTGTTCGATCTGGTGCCCGAATTATACTGTGCGGACTATCTGCTGGGATGGATGGGCGAGGCGGTGCTGTCCGGCCACCTCCGACGCCGCCTGGGCAGCCGCTGGTGTCTGCGCGTCGAAACCGGACCGGTGCTCAAACGGCTGTGGCACCAGGGAAACAGCATGGATATCTTCTCTTTTTTCGAAAACAACGGCCTGGGGAAACTGACCTCCGCAGCGTTGCTGACGCGCTGGGAACGCCTGGCCGACAGCCCCTGTCCGGATTGATCGATCCGGGGGGGCGCCCGGACCACTTATCGACGGATCCGGGATCGTTCCGGGAACCGCGATAGTGAGCGCCTTCCCCATCGCTTGCCGCGGGGAGGGTTCAATGCGCCGTCACCCGTTCAGCGATTCCAGCCGGTGGAGGAAGGCACCCCACCTATGTGCCTTGCGCCGGTATGGCTGACGTTGAATGCGTGGGGTTGCATTCTGCCTTCAGGCTGGTATGATCCTGGCGTTGTTTTCACCCATCATATCCTTTAGCGGAGTCTCAATTGAAAATTGTCGTCACCAATGATGATGGTTACGACCAGCCCGGGCTAGCTGCGCTGGTCGAATCGGTAAAAGCGCTGGCAGAGGTGTTGGTCGTTGCGCCGGCGACCCCCCAGTCCAACATGGGCCATCGGGTGACCATGAGGAAACCGATCCGCGTGGACCGGCCGGACAGCCATACGCATGTGGTTCATGCCACACCGGCCGACTGCACCCGTCTGGCGGTCAAGCAGTTGGTGCCCGATGTCGACTGGGTCATCGCCGGCATCAATCCGGGGGCCAACCTGGGCAGCGATGTTTACCAGTCGGGGACCGTTGCCGCCGCCCGGGAAGCCGCCATTCTGGGTATCCGCGCCATGGCCGTGTCCCAATACATCGCGCCTGAGTGGACGGTCGACTGGCCGGCTGCACAGGTGCAGGTTGCGCGGATCCTTGCGGCCATTTTAGAAAAAAACCTGGCACCTGGGCAGTTCTGGAACATCAACCTGCCCAGCCCCATCACCGCCGGATCAGCGCTCGCCATCCAATTCTGTCCGCTGGACAAACACCCCCATCGCTATCGATACACGGAAGATGCGGGCGTTTATCGTTATCAGGGAATCATTCACGACCGTCCCCGATCGGTTGGCAGCGATGTGGACGTCTGCTTCGGCGGGATGATATCCGTCACCCTGATGGAGATTTGACCGGATGAACTTCTGCTCTCAGTGCGGCAGACCGGTTACGCTAGCGGTTCCTGCCGATGATGACCGGCCGCGCCACGTCTGCCATTCCTGCGGCGCCATCCACTACCAGAATCCCACGCTCGTGGTGGGCTGTATTCCGGTCTGGGAGAATCGTATCCTGATGTGCCGCAGGGACATCGAACCCCGCAGAGGATACTGGACCCTGCCTGCCGGATTCCTGGAAAACGGTGAAACCGCAGCGGCTGGCGCCCGGCGGGAGACCCTTGAGGAGACGGGCGCTACGGTTGCAGATCTGACCCCCTACCTGATGGTTGATATCGTCCACATCCACCAGATTTACCTGATGTTCTGCTCACGCCTTCTGGCACCGGACTTTCATCCCACCCGTGAAAGTTCCGAGGTGAAGCTGTTCGAGGAGGAAGAGATCCCCTGGGATGACATCGCATTTAAGGTGGTTGAAAAAACGCTGCGCTGCTATCTTAAGGATCGGATCTCGGGCCGCTTTGTCTTCCGCACCGACAAGATCGAGAAGCGGGAGTTGGTTAAATGATGCTATCTGAAAGGGTTATGGCATGGGACTCATCTGAATTTACTCCAAATATACGGAATCGTAGGGAATACACAGACTACTAAATGTAATCGTAACCGGATCGGATCTCTTGGCGACCATTGCAATTTGAGCCCTGCTGCCACGTTTGGATAATTATGAGGCGGCGATATTGCCCCTAAGGTGGGCCGGTCACTGATACCAATGTCTGATACCATAGTTCTGCCATCTTTATATACCCAGCCGTATTTGGGTGAAGTTGGTGAGGCTGAAAATTGTCACTTATGTCAACCTGACGATCAAGCCCGGCTCCTGTCTGCATATTTAAAAGAATTAGTGGGGCATACTGATCAATTCTCTTTCGAACCATCGTTGCAAGTGCTTCATTTTAAGAAAAACC
>JAGTUY010000112.1 GCA_018224455.1 Desulfosarcina sp. | reverse complement strand
TCTACCAGAAAGGCATAGGCGCCGTTTTCCTCATCGAAAAAGCGCTTCAGGTAAACGCGGGGATCGAAGGCGTAGTTATAATCGCAGACAATGCAATCCGCCCAAAGGGAAAGCTCCAGGGAAAGCTCAAACGGGCAGACCCTGTGGGCGTGGGCCGCGGTCTCTATGGCGCCGCGATCCAGATTGTCCCGTAAGAAAGCATCCGCCAACGCTTGCTGCAGTCGATCGAAATGACCGTTGGCATGCGCGCATTCATCCGGATTGCATGTGGCATCGGGAAAAAAGCAGATCTGGTCCTTGGCGGTCAGGGAAACCCGCTTCAATCGAAGTCCCGCCTCCTGCAGGATGTTCAGGGCGCTGATGGCTGAGGATTTGCCGGTATTACGGGCGGTAAGAAAAAAAATCCGGTCGATATGGCCCTCAGCGAGCGTCTTGATCGCCGGGAAGAGCGCCGCCATGGTTTTGCCGATGCCTGTGGACGCCTGGATGACTGCCTGGCCGCCATCCCGGATGGTTCGATAAACGGCGACCGCCATGGTGCGTTGGCCGGTTCGATAAGGCATAAACGGAAAGCCGACTGAACGAATGGCGGCATTGCGAAGATGCCGCCACTGGACGAGGGTCGCGGCCCACTTCAGATAACGGTCGATCAGCTCCTGGAAAAAAGTTTCCAGACCATCACGGGTCCACGCCTCGACCAGTTCCAGGGTGTCGCCCGTATCCAGATGGCAGTAGGTCAGCCGGATGGTTACCGCCCCGAGGTCCTGCGCAACGGCCAACAGGTAAGCATAAACCTTGGCCTGGCCCCAATGGCAGGGGTTTGGCTTTTTTTCGAATATTTTCAGGTCTTTGGTGGTTGATTTGATCTCTTCGACGACGATCGCTCCATCGGATTCGACAACCCCATCGATGCGGCCGGCAACGACCAGGATCAGATCCGCCGTTTCGATTTCCATGGACACCGGCACCTCCGCGCGATACCCTTCAGGCCGCTGCCGCTGGATTTTCTGATGGGCACGAATCCCCTCGAGGCGTCGCCCGGACAGGGCAAATCGCATATCCAGGTCACCGGCACGGAGCACGACGTCAACCAGCGTTCCGACGGCAATTTGATGTCGTTCCTTCACCCGTGTGCCACCCCTTCTGACCGCTTCTCCTTGCCATTGACGAAAACGGGCACTACTGTAAATGTCGAATCATTTTTGGTCAAGCCGACAAATCGTCACGGCTGTGTCCAACGGCCGGACCAACAAGCAATGGGATCGAAAAGGGAGGAAAAATGGAATCAAGGGTTCTGGGAAATACGGACATCCACCTGTCCCCGATAATTATGGGCACCTGGCAGACCGGCAAATCCATGTGGACGGGCATCGACGACGCGCAAAGCGAAAAGGCCGTCCAGGCGGCCATGGATGCAGGCATCTCCACTTTTGATACCGCCGAGGTATATGGCAACGGACACTCGGAAAAAGTGTTGGGGAAAGCCATCGGCAGCCACCGGCAAAAGGTGGTGCTTCTGTCCAAGGTGTTCTCCAACCATCTCAAGTACGACCAGGTGATCGATGCCTGCAACCGCTCCCTGAAAAACCTGGGAACCGATTACCTGGACCTTTACCAGATCCACTGGCCCCCAGGCGCCTTCGGTGCCAAGCCGGTGCCCATGGAAGAAACCATGCAGGCCCTGGCGAATCTAAAGGATCAGGGAAAGATTCGCGCCATCGGCGTGTCCAATTTCTCCCTCGATCAACTCAAATCCATATGTGAAATCGGGCCTATCGATAGTCTCCAGCCACCCTATTCTCTTTTTTGGCGTCATGTGGAAAGCGAGGCCCTGGCCTGGTGCCGTGATAACCGGGTGACCGTCCTGGCATACTCTCCCCTGGCCCAGGGACTGCTTACCGGTAAATTCGGTCCGGATCACCAGTTTGAGAAGGGGGACCACCGCAGCAGCAACCGTCTGTTCCAACCGGATGTCTACCCGCATGTGCAAGAGGCCCTGCGCGCCCTTGGCCCCATCGCCGAAAAAAAAGGCATCACCATGGCCCAACTGGCCCTGGCCTGGGTGATCGCCAAACCCGGTGTCTGCGCCATTGCCGGTGCCCGGAATGCCAGACAGACGGCCGACAACGCCAAAGCAGCCGACGTCACCCTGACCACGTCCGACCTGGATGAAATGGACCGCATCAGCCGTCCGGTCACCGATCTGATCGACGATAATCCGGTGCAGTGGAAATGGTAGAAAAAGGTTCCGGGTTCACCGTTCAGGGTTAATTGCTTCGCACTTTTTCCGCTCACGCTGGTTTGAGGGGTAATCTGAAGGTCAAAAACCTCTGAACGGTGAACGGTGAACCGATTAACCGCGAAGCACGGAAAGGATGTCCATGGTGAACGGGAACGACTCCCGAAAAAGCGCCCTGCTCTGCCCCGGCTGCCGCAAACTGGTCAGTGCCGATGAGCCGAAATGCCCTTATTGCGGCCTGCCGTCGCCGGGATCCAGGTGGAAAAACAGCTTTCTCACCAGGGGGTTCAGCAGCGACGAACGGCTCATCAACACCATCATTGCCGTCAACGCCGCCATGTATCTGCTCTCCCTGTTGATGAGCGGCCGCGGGTTGAACCTGTCGGCAAACCCGATGAGTTTTCTCTCTCCAGACAGCCAGGGGCTGCTCCTGTTGGGCGCCACCGGCGCCATCCCCATTGACCGCTTCCATCACTGGTGGACCTTGGTATCGGCATCCTATCTTCACGGCGGAATTCTTCACATCGCCTTCAACATGATGGCCCTTCGCCAGATTTCCCCACTGGTCATTGGTGAGTACGGCACCCATCGCATGATCGTCATCTACACGCTGAGCGGTGTGGGCGGTTTTATGGTCTCCTACCTGGCCGGGGTCAGTTTTACCATCGGTGCATCAGCTGCCGTCTGCGGCCTCATCGGAGCGTCGCTGTACTACGGCAAAAGCCGCGGCGGCAGCTATGGTCAGGCCGTCTACCGCCAGGTGGGCGGCTGGGCGCTGGGCATCGTCCTCTTCGGGCTGGTGATACCGGGCATCAACAATTGGGCCCACGGCGGCGGTATGGCCGCCGGTATCCTGATGGGACTGCTCATGGGATACCAAGAACGCAAAAAGGAAAACATGCGCCACCGCCTTCTAGGAGGATTGTGTATGTCCGGCACGGCCGCCGTTTTGTTGTGGGCGGTGTTCACCG
>JAGTUY010000111.1 GCA_018224455.1 Desulfosarcina sp. | reverse complement strand
CGAAGCGAATTTAACTGGGGTGGCTAATCAGATCCCTTTGCGCCCTTCGCATCTCGAGCGAAGCGGGCGGTGAGTCAACAAGTCACCAGCGTCTCGCCGGCCCTATTTTAACAAAGTAAAAAAAGGGTATTGCCCACAAAGAACGAAGCTGCTATTTTCGGGTCAGGAGGTAAAACCCATGTTGGTACAAACAGATTCCCGAAGACGGATCACGATCCCCCCTTCCCTCGGCATCAAACCTGGCGACGCCCTCGAGATGGAAGTACTGGAGGACGGGCGAATCATCCTGATCCCCATGGAGC
The DNA here is from genome assembly GCA_018224455.1 of Desulfosarcina sp. Classification (GTDB taxonomy): domain Bacteria; phylum Desulfobacterota; class Desulfobacteria; order Desulfobacterales; family Desulfosarcinaceae; genus Desulfosarcina. Next base: position 2,500 of record JAGTUY010000111.1, on the reverse strand, counting down.
CGGTCCCAAAGCACCAGCTCTGGGCTTGGACCACCGAAACCAAGGAGGCCATCACCGCCGCGCTGACCGACCCCCGCCCCCCTGCCGTGGTCGAGACTGCCGAAGAGGCCGAAAAGGTCGCCAAGAGATGGTCCGGTGAGGATTGAGATTCGGCCCGCTTTCGACGAGGAGGTCATTAACGCCGAATTACCCGTGCGCAAAGCGGCGGCCAAGGTGCTGCAACTTCTCCAGGCCCTCGACCTGCCCCAGTTGTGGACCCACCCCGGCCTGAACTTCGAGAAGCTCCACGGCATGACCGAGCCGACCACAGGCCAGCAGCTCTACTCCCTTCGCGTCACCGGCAGCGTGCGCGCCATCACCTGTCTGCTCAAAGGGCCGACCCTCGTACTTATTCATTTACACGTCCAACACAACAAGGCGTATCGGAAGTAATCACCCAATAGAAAAATAGCGTCGGTGAATGGGGTCGCCCAAGACAACCTATTGCCAATATGCGAAAAGGCGTTGAAAAATGGGCTCAAAAAAGTCTTAGCCGTTCAGTTTGAATGCAGTTAAAAACTGGATTCTTTTTAGCCCGCCGCCACAGCCCTAATTCAAAATTACGAATTCAAATTTCAGAATTGCCTTTTGACGTTTCTGTCAAGAATGAAGACCTGACCCCGCTGCTTTTTTGTCAAGAATGAAGACCTGACCCCGCTGCTTTTTCCAATGCGACGAGACCATTCGCGGCCATGTATTTTGCAGCTTCCTGGCCCTGGTTTTACGCAAAGCACTTCAAAACCGTCTTGAGGCATCGGGAAGTGATTTTGAATGGCACCACATCAAACAGGATCTCAAAGCGCTACAGCGTGTCGAGATGGTGGAAAACGGCCACCGTTTTGCGATCCGCACCCAAAGCCAGGGTGTGTGCGGCAAGATCTTCCAGGCCGTGGGGGTGGCGTTGCCGCCGACGATACGAGCAATCTAAGCCAAGAAAAAAGTCATCCGGTAGTGCCAAGAACTTTTTACCTGCCCGTAGTGCATTGTTATTATTGATTTTTAAAAATCGAACGGTTGAAGATCAGTAGAACTTATATATTGATGGATGTCCCTTTACCTCCATTTCTAACAACACCAATTTCGCTCTTTACAAGATGCCATTTGGGAACTATTATTTTACCAAATGGCAATTAGTAATAGCGAGGTGGTCATGTACGGCGTATCCATCGGCATCAAACCCCAGAACACGACCCAGTTGATCGCCCGGATCAAAAAAGGGCTGCCGCTGAAGACATTCGGGCAGTTGTGCAAGAACCTGGCGATTCCGGAAAAAGAGCTCTGCAGGATTTTGAAAATCCCGTTGAGCACCCTGGCCCGGCGTAAAAAGAGGGGTCAGCTCTCATTTGAAGAGTCCGAACGGGTGTTCCGCATCGCCCGGCTCTATGACAAGGCGGTGGAGGTGTTCAACCTACCCGAATTCGGACGCAAGTGGCTCAAGGAGCCGGCTTGGGCTTTAGGGGATGTATCGCCCCTGGATTATGCCGATACCGAACTGGGTGCCAAGGAGGTGGAGGATCTGCTGGGACGCATCGAGCATGGGGTGTTTACGTGACCCTGACGGCCTGGCGGATTGTCGAATCCAGGTACAAAAACAAAGCCTTCAGCGGCGATGGCGCCAGGCTTTTCGGCGGGCGCTGGAACAGCAAGGGCATAGCGGTGATCTACACGGCCGGCAGTCTGGCGCTGGCCTCCATCGAAATGGTCGTCAACCTGCCTTCCCCCAAACTGCTGGAATCCTTTGCCCGTATCCCCGTATATTTCGATGCCGACCTGGTGGAAACCCTGCTGCCGGATCAATATCCCCGGAATTGGCAGCACCGCCCTATCTCACCTGAGACCAGGGCCATCGGCGACCGCTGGATCAAGCAGCAGCGCTCGCCGGTACTGAAGGTGCCCAGCGTGGTGGTTCCCGAAGAGTTCAACTACCTGATCAATCCGGCCCATCCTGATTTTGCCAGGATCGACATGGGCCGGCCGGTGATATATCATTTCGACCCACGTTCAGCCAAATAGCATCCAGCGGTCATTTTTTCACCACTCGATGCCCAGGCTGACCTGCAGACCCCCAACCTGCCCGATCATGTTCCCATGAATTATAGACAACGATAACATTTTTCCGCTGGCCAGGCGAATGAGGATACGCCTGCTACAGGACTCGTCGAAAAGGCCGATATAAGGGTTGGATTTTACCGTTTGGCGCTTATCTTGACCGCAAAGCGATTTTCCCATTGAATGGAGACAGAAGCGCCGTGCCTGATCCTTCAACCCTTACAGGTGATACCATCATGGACATGCAACCGCAGTTTGAATCCATCGTTGATCAGGTCGGCCAAGTGGTGCTGGGCAAGGAGGAGCAGATCCGCATGGCCCTGACCTGCCTATTTGCCGGCGGGCATCTGCTCATCGAGGACATCCCCGGCATCGGCAAAACCACGCTGGCCAAGGTGCTCTCCCGGTGCAT
>JAGTUY010000110.1 GCA_018224455.1 Desulfosarcina sp. | reverse complement strand
TCGAGTCTTTGTAAATTCCCAGCGCCGCCTTGGTGGCCCCGGAGCAGATGTGGCCCAGCACCACGTGGACGCCTTCGGAAACCAGTTTGGTGGCCGTGTTGGTGGCGATTTCAGGCTTGCACACCTCGTCTTCCACCAGCAGCTCCACTTGTTTACCGAGAACGCCGCCCTTGGCGTTGATCTCTTTCACCACCAGCTCAGCGGCTTTTACGGTCGGAATGCCATAGGAGGCAAGGTCTCCACTGTGGGGGCCCGCAACACCCAGTTTAATGGTATCAGCTGCCATGGCAGCTGAGGCAGCGACCATGAATACACCGACAATTGCAACGATAAGGAATTGTACCCAACGATTTTTCATCATGCCTCTCCTTCTCAAATGGTTTTAATGAATGATCCCCCTCCAAATAAAAACGACTGTATAGTAAAGTTGCCGATGACCCGTCAAGTTAAAAGGCTGCCGGATGACAGGCACGTCCCAATGGGTGGGTCCAGCTTCATTGCTATTAAATTCATGGGGTTCACATCTTGACGCTAGACGAAATGCCAAAGGGCTGAAAGGCCTTTCCAGACGCGAATGAAGTGAGTTCATCTATTTATGGGTTTACAGGGAGTGTATATGATCCGGAGCAATTGATGTCAACTGCATTCCGCACGATGCGTCCTTTCAGGCCATATTCCCGTCTGCCGATCTTGAACTTGCCCTGACCACCAAACCCATGTATGACGGTAGATGATAGATCAATCTGTTGAACCGAAACCAGGAATTGAGCAGGACCGCGATCCCCATCATGAAAAAACACATCGGTCTGGTGGTCAAAGATGACGGCAATGCCCGGCGGCAGGCTGACCGGTTCGAGCACTGGCTGGTCAAAAAAGGACTCACCGTACTCCGACGACCCATCGGGATTACCGCTGAAAAGCCATCGCAAGGATCACGCAAACGGTCACCGAAATCGCTTGCCTGCGTATTCGTTTTGGGTGGCGACGGCACATTTTTAAGTGCCGTGCGCTGGATCGGAGGACAGCAGACCCCCATCATCGGCGTCAAATTCGGTGAGGTCGGATTCCTGGCGGAGACCACGGAAGACCGCCTGTGCGAGGTTGCCGAGGCGATTCTGGCCGACCAATTCGCCACGCGGCCGCAAATACGACTGCAGATTCAGGCCCTGCGCGGGGGCGTGGAGATCGCCCGGGAATCCGTCTTCAATGACGTGGTCATCAACAAAGGCGCCCTGGCCCGACTGGCCCGGATCCGCACCCATATCGACGACCAGTTCCTCACCGATTACCGTGCCGACGGGCTCATCGTGGCCACACCCACCGGGTCCACCGCCTATTCCCTGGCCGCCGGCGGTCCGATCATCCATCCGTCGGTGCCCGGCATACTCATCACACCCATCTGTCCCTTTACCCTGACCAACCGGCCGCTGATGGTCCCCGACTCGGCCGTGATCAGCATCCAGTTGGCCGAAGACGCCTCGGACATCATGCTGACCTGTGACGGCCAGGTGGGAATGAAAATCGACGAACGGGACACCATCATCATCAGCAAAAGCCCCAACCCAGTCCAGATGATTACGCTTCCGGATCACAATTACTTCGATGTCCTCAAGGCCAAGCTGAAATGGAGCGGCGGCCGGGTGTAACAGATTGCACTTTTATTTTTCCAAAGTTCGTGTTAACAGGGTTCACACGCCTGAAATAGGAAATGGAGACTGTCTGATTTGAAGCGCTATCCACGACGGCTGAATGTTTTTCACTGCCTGTTGACTGCCTTTTCCAGCCCAGCAAACCTATCGATATCCACAGAAAATGGATCCACCCCCAAAAAAAATATCCCATGATCTGTACTCAAGATCCGATAAACTTATCAAACCATTTAATCGCTACTGACGAAGGACCTTCGCTACTTAGCATGCTGGATTGTCGGTGCAGCCTGGACAACTGCATCAGCGGGTAAAGGAAAAGGGGGTGATCGAAAACATTCCGGTGAAATGGATCAGCACGTGACCGAACACCATGTGTTTAACTAAGGAGGAGCCAAAATGAAAGGTTGTTTCATCAAGCTATCGATAGGGACGCTGGCCATCACGCTGTCGTTGCTGCTCATGGCAGGGCCCGCAGTGGCCGGTGGGATCATCAACAAAATGAACCAGAGCACCGATTATTTGCGGTCGATGACCCGCAACGCAGCAACGGATTACGCCGACATTGCCGTTTACAACCCCGCCGGCATCATGCAGATGGAGGACGGGCTCTACGGCAAGCTGGACCTGATGTACATCGCCAAGGATTACTCAAACGACGTGCCGGGATTCGGCGAACTTTCGCAGGACGAGCCCTCGATTGTCCCGGGCCTATTTAGCGTCTATAAAAAGAAGAAGTGGGCCGGTTTTTTTGCCTTCACCATTCCTGCCGGGGGCGGAGAACTGAACTACGAAAACGGCAATGCCCGGACGGTTGCGCTGGCATCCGGCGTAGCGGCGGCGACCAATGCCGGGTTGGCTGGCAACCTTGTGCCTGAAGCCTTTTTTTATGATCAAATCGATCCCGGCAAAATCGAGGTGAAGCAGAGCAGCGTCTACGGCTTCACCCTGGGCGCCTCTTACGCCATCAACGAGGTGTGGTCGCTGTCGGTCGGAACCCGTTATTCCACCGGGGTGCGTGAATTTGACGGCCAAGCGGGCATCAGTGCCACCAATACGCTTGATTTGGGAGGCGGCCCCGTGAATCCAGATCTGAATCTGAGCATTAATCTGGAAGAAGACGCCGACGGATGGGCCGGCATCCTGGGGGTCAATTTCGCGCCCGACGATAAGCTGAACGCCGCCTTGACCTTCGTCTCCAACACGAAAATGGACTATGAAACGGATGTCAAGCGCGACAGTCTACTTCTCGACGGTTCGAGTCTTACGGAAGCCATCGGGTTCGCCGATGGATCCAAACGCCGCATCGACATCCCGGGTCTGTTGGGCTTCGGCGTCTCCTACCGCTTCCTGCCGGAACTCAAGGTCGATCTCAACTTCACCTATTACCTGGAAAAAGACGCCGAGATCGACACCTACACCGGCGAAGGCAACAGCTGGGATTTGGCGGTCTCCGGCGAATACACC
>JAGTUY010000109.1 GCA_018224455.1 Desulfosarcina sp. | reverse complement strand
TTCTTGCAGTCGGAGCAGATGGGCAGCAATCCCCGGAGCATCTCGTTCTCGGCTTCTAGAACTTTCTGCCGGCTGAGGGATGCTTCAAGCTTCAGGAGACAGTTCAGCCCGCTCCTGCTCGACCGTGCTGTCTATTCACCATTGCGGTCCACCCATTGGTCCAGATGGATCGGCTCGACAATGCGGCAGGACATGGGCTTCCACTGGCAGGCGGCGCTGACTTCAACCCCAGATTGAATGATGGACACCGGCCGATCCGATGAAACAACCACGACGATAATATCCTCGTGTTCGGCGGTGAACCGCAGGGCCGAGTTGTAGCGGGCGCCGCGGGCGCGGTCTTCGCCCACGATGGCCCGCCCGTCCAGCAGGCAGGCAAACCCGTGGAGGTGCATGTCTGCGCCGATATGCAGGGCGCCGTCCACCCTGAAAAGAGATTTGGCCAGGTCGAGGATGGCCGGCTCCCGCAAATTCAGCGGGCGGTCGAAGCACTGACCGGAAATGATCACCGGCGAGGGATTGAGGTCCAAGACGAGGGTGGCGCCGTGTTTCTGGTCTTCGGCCTGATGAACCAGGGCGGCAAGGATTTTTAATACAATGGTACCGGTTTCCGGATCGAGGTCCGATTCCAGCAGCGCCTCTTCCAGGTGTACCAGGTTGGCCCGCCGGGTGGTGGACTGATAGGTGCCGTCGGCAAAACTGCATACCCGGTCGTCGACAACATTCAGAAAACCGTGCCCGCCCCTGAAATCGGCGGTAATGCTAAAATCAGGCAGACGGTCGACAGCGATTCCGGCCACGCAGCGGCCGTCGGAAATCAGCTTGAGGTTGGTCTCTTCGACGGCGGCCAACAGTTTCCGCACGTGTTTGATGTTTGCCATGGTGGGCTGTTCCACCGGGGAAAAATAGGCCAAAAACGATATGTCGGCCAACGTCTGGGGTTCAACAAAAACCAGATCCCCCCGCGGCCAGGCACCCTCTTCCCGGGTTCGTGAGAGCTCCAGGATCGCATCCAGAATAGGGTAGACGCGCAGCCGGGTATCCCAGCCGAGCAGGACGTTCATGCGGTCGACCACATCGTCGCGGACCGCATGGGTGGCGTATTCCCGCAAAAAGCTGCCCGAGATGCCGGTGTAGAATGTGCTTTCACTGGCCATGTCATGGGCAAATCGCCAGGCGGCGTGCTCCAGCCAGCGCTCGGTGGGTCCGGTGCTGCACATGTCCGGATGATGTTCGGTAAACCACATCTGGTAATAGACGGATCCGGATCGGCCGCCATAGGAGACCAGGCCGGTCATTTGAAGATTCTTTTCCGGTATGATGTGGCTGTATTTCAGGCTGCCGCGGTGGATGGACGGACGGGTGCGCCATTCCTGGTTTTCAACATACAATTCCTTCAGCCGGGGTTCGTGGCCGGACAGAAGATTCTGGGGATCAAAGATAAACATGGGGCTCTCCGATCCCATGGCGAAAACCATGGCCGCCCGGCTGGGGCCGGAGAAGTGTGACAGGCCGTCCCGAAGGCCGTCCAGGGTGTCGCCGATGCAATTGCAGGTAAAGGTTTTTAGGGTCACTGAGGAGTTCCGTAGGCTTTCTGATTCGGCAATAGGACCATGGGAAACAATCTGTTAAATTATTAATCGACCCCATTGATTTTGTCAATTGACTGCCGGGGCGCTGCCTGCGGCACCCCTGCAAGCCTTATTAATGATAGGTTATACCCACCAGTGTGCCGTCGATGACTCCTCATTGCCTTCCCGGAGCCATTCCTTACCGTTGACATTATGCTGTTGGTCATTTAATAATCGGAAGTAGATTTGAGCGTATGATTTTTTTCCCACCACTTCCAGAAGATCAAAATACCCAGCCACTGAACATGAGCGTCAAAACCATGGACAAAGATTTAAAGCTTGCCTTATTGAGATGGATTGATTCAGAGGTCGGAATAGAAAGCCTCGAGACAGGTGAATTTCAAAAGACCGTTGATTGGGCCAGAATCATGCCGTTTGTCGTCCTGCACCTGGCCTGTTTAGGTGTTCTGTGGGTCGGATGGAGCCCGGTTGCGGTTTGGACGTCTCTTTTCCTTTATCTGGTGCGCATGTTTGCCATCACCGGCTTCTACCATCGCTATTTTTCCCACAAGGCCTTCAAGGTCGGACGAGGCTGGCAATTCGTGTTTGCCGTGTTGGGCAACGCATCGGCCCAGCGGGGGCCGCTGTGGTGGGCGGGTCATCATCGTCATCACCATCGTTTCGTGGATACGGAAAAAGATGTCCACTCCCCCTCTCAGCATGGGTTCTGGTGGAGCCATATGGGTTGGCTCACCTCCCGCGCCAACTTTGCGACGCCCTACCAGTATGTCAAAGAGTGGACTCGCTTTCCCGAACTGGTGTGGCTCAATCGTTTCGACACGGTGGTTCCCATTGCCCTGGTATCAGGCCTTTACCTGATCGGGGCGCTTTTGGAACGGGTTGCCCCAAACCTGGGAACCAGCGGGGGTCAGATGGTCGTCTGGGGGTTTTTTATCTCCACCGTGGTGCTTTTTCACGCCACCTGTACCATCAACAGCCTGGATCACATGTTCGGTACCCGACGGTTTAATACGCCGGATACCAGCCGCAACAATGCGCTTCTGGCCCTGATCACCCTGGGAGAGGGGTGGCACAACAACCATCACC
>JAGTUY010000108.1 GCA_018224455.1 Desulfosarcina sp. | reverse complement strand
CTGGTCCAGCAGGAACTGGGCCACCGTGGCGGCCCGGGCGATGGAGAGCTTGAGGTTGGATTGAAACGGGCCGCCCGTGACGGGAACATTATCGGTATGGCCGGCAATGACGATGTCGCCGGCGGTTTCGCTTGTCAAAATCTGGCCGATTCGCAGGATCAAGGGTTTGAGTTCGGGCTTGATATCGGCTTTTCCCGAGTCAAAGGTGCTCTCTCCCATCATGCGAATGACCAGTTGGTCTTGCTTGGCTTCGATTTCAATGTCGTCTTCAATTTTCCGGTAAAGCGCAGCGAAATTCTCTTCCAGCTCTCGACCGATAAATTCCTTTACCCGCGTGGCAATGGCCTCCTGGTCAAAGTCCTTGGCAATCATCTTCAGGCCATGGCGAGGCGAATCGGAAACATTCTTTTTGCGCTGCATGCCAAAGGCTTTTTCCATGGACCCGGCGACCTGTTTGTACTTCTGGCGATCGATTTCCGAAAAGGAGAGCAGCAGCACGAAGAAACAGAGCAGCAGGCTCATCAGATCGCCGAAGGTGGTTACCCATCTGGGAGCGCCTTTTCCACACGGGGGGCATTCGTGAGTGTCGCTGTTCATCGTTTACCTGCTACTCGGTGTTTTTAGATTCAGCTTCAGACTGCTGTCGCTCTTTGGGGGAAAGAAAAATCTTCAGAGATTCCTCCAACACCATGGGGGAGACGCCGCGGTTGATGGCAATGGCCGCCTCCAGGATGATGCTTTTGTTCAACCGCTCCTGCTCACTTCGCAGAGCCAGCTTGTCGGCGATGGGCAGGGCGATGAGATTGGCGATGACCGCGCCGTACAAGGTGGTCAACAGCGCCACCGCCATGGCCGGTCCGATGCTGGACGGGTCCGCCATGGAGGACAGCATCTGGACCAGACCGATGAGCGTTCCCACCATACCGAATGCCGGCGCGGAATCGCCCATCCCTTTAAACACATTTTGACCGGTGGTGTGCCGCTGCCCCATTAAGCGGATATCCTTGTGAAGCATGTCGGCGATCAGCCCTTCGTCATACCCGTCGGACAGGTATCTCAGCGCCTTGACGGAAAAGGGATCCGATGGATTCTCTTTCTCCAGGGCAATCAGCCCCTCCTTTTTGGCAATGCGGGTGAAGTCCACCATCTCCTTGATGATATTTTCCGGCGCTTCCATTTTTACCAGAAAGGCTTTCATGGCCACACTGATGGAGCCGATGACATCGGACATCGTGAATTTGATGAAAGTGGCCGCCAGGGTTCCGCCGACAACGATCAACAGGCCGGGGATGTTAACAAACACCAGGGCGCTGCCGCCGATGACGATGGAGACCAGAATCAGAACGCTTCCGCTGACCAGGCCGATGATGGTTGCAAGATCCATTTAACGCCTCACGGTAGATTTACGAATCAGCACCTTGTTGGAGATGGCACCAATGGTTTTGAAATGTTTGAGTTTGTCGATACCGTAGTCGTCCAGTTCGGTGTCGGCGGCCATGACAAAGGCGCCGGTTTTCATGCGCACGTTGGCGGCGATCACCATACCGGCCGTCAGGTCGTCAAGTTCCAGTTCATCTGCCATCTTGCGTGCCAGATCATGTTGCTGTGCCACGTTGATTTCCATCAGCAACGCCGCCACCTGCGGCGACAGCTGGTAGCCCCTGATCCGCTGCAGGCGTTCTGGGATGCGGTCGAGAGCGATCTTTCCCTTGTGGATCATGTTGTCGTAAATGGAGGCCGCCGAAATAAGTTGGGCCCCGACAGGAATTTCATCACCGGCCAGTCCATCGGGGAAACCCTTCCCATTGTATTGCTCGTGGTGCATGCGCACCAGCAGAGCGGCGGGCTTCATGATCGCTATTTCCCCGATGATGCGGGCGCCCATAGCGGCGTGTGATTGGTAGAGCTGACGTTCGTTTTCAACTATTTCCGTGCGGCGTTTGTTCAAGATGGATTTGGGAATGCCCACCATGCCGATGTCATGCAGCCGGGCTGCCGTTTCGATGACGGGCGTTTCCGCGTCGCCCACACCGGGATGCAGACCGGCCAGTTTGACGGCCAGGTCGGCCGTCCGGCGGCAGTGTCCGCCCAGTTCATCGTCAACAACGTCCATCATTCGGGAGAACATGTGGATGGTCTGGATATGGTTGGCGGTGATGATCTCGATTTTGCGGTTGAGCGTCCGCTGCAGGTTGACAATCCGCGCGCCAATTTCAACTCTGGCGTGCAAGGTGTCCACGTCAATGGGTTTGGTGATATAGTCGTCGACGCCGCTTGCCAGGCCGCGCACGATATCCGCTTTGGAATGCTGGCGGCTGATCCGTATCAGGTAAACATAGCCGGATTCGTGGCGTTCTCGGATTCGGCGGCACAATTCAAGCCCGTCCATTCCAGGCAGCATCCAGTCGCTGATGACCATATCGACGGGCGTGCCGCCAATGATTTCCCAGGCCGTATTGCCGTCGGCAGCCTGATGCACCGTGTGGCCCCACGCGGACAGGCGTGATGCCAATCGCTTCAAGGTGGCGGGGTCGTCGTCTGCGATCAGGATGTTCATGGTGTTATATGCTTAGGTACTTGTTGCATGGGTCTTGGGTAAAAACAGGCCTCGATTCAGATCTGGCGGCCTTGCCGGTGGCGTTAAAAAGCGCATCGCCGAAAGCCCACTTTGCTGTTAGTTCATATCGGCAACCCCAATTAAAACTTAAGCAATCCATTTCAAGGATTTTCATCGCTTTCGCCGAACGGTTGCCGGCTGAAAAACCGTGGATCTTCAGCGGCAAATGCCTGCTTGACAAGGATGCTGCTGAACCGGTAGGAACAGAATTTCTGAGCCCGTTTTCCACCCACTCGAATTATTCCATTGCTTGGGATGACAGGCGATGGAAGAGCCACAGGAGGCGCCGTCCATGGAAAAAGATTGCCTTTTCTGCAAAATTTCTCACGGCCAGATGAAAACCGACTTGTTGTTCGAGAACGACCATCTGGTCGTTTTCCGTGACATCAACCCGCACGCCCCCGTCCATCTGTTGATCGTTCCCAAACGGCATATCCGCAGCATCAACGACCTGACCGAATCGGACAATCGGATTCTGGCAGAAATGATCATGACCGCCAGGCAGATGGCCAAAAAAGAGAAGGTAAATGTCTCCGGGTACAAGCTTCTTTTCAATGTGGAGAAAGGGGGCGGACAGGTGATCTTTCATCTTCACCTGCACCTGATCGGTGGATGGGACAAATAACTGAAAAGGACATCCAAATGCGGGTCGTGGTGATTATCCCATCGCGCTATGGTTCCATTCGATTTGATGGTAAACCGTTAGCCAACATCTGCGGCAAACCGATGATCCAGTGGGTCTGTCAACGAGCCATTCAGGCCAAATGCATTCAATCGGTGCACGTGGCCACCGACGACAGCCGGATCCAGGACGCAGTAAACCGCTTTGGCGGCAGCGTCGTCATGACTTCCTCCAAATGCCGGTCCGGCACCGACCGGGTGGCCGAAGCCGCCGAACGGCTCGGTCTGGCTCCGGGGGACATCGTGGTCAACATCCAGGGAGACCAGCCATTGGTGGATCCTCGGTGCTTTGACGCCGTGGTACAACCATTTTACGCGGACCCGGCGGTAAAGATGAGCACGCTGGCCTTTGCCATTGTGGACCAGCGTGAGATCACCGATCCGAAGGATGTCAAGGTCACCTTCGACAACAACGGCGATGCGCTCTATTTCTCCAGAGCGACCATTCCCCATGGCCGGGACGGGTTGAACGGCTGCGAAATCTATAAGCATCTGGGTGTCTATGCCTACACTCAAGAATTTCTGGCGTGTTTTAAAGGGCTCTCCCCCGGGCGGTTGGAAGAGATCGAAAAGCTCGAACAGCTTCGGGCCATGGAGCACGGCCACCGCATTCGGGTGGTGGTGACGCCTTATGATTCTCCCGAGGTGGACCTGCCGGTGGACATCCAGCGCGTTGAGGAGAAGATGGTGGGCATGGGGTTGTGCTGACAAACGGCAGGTCAATTGATCGTCTGTTCCACGATATTTGTGGAG
>JAGTUY010000107.1 GCA_018224455.1 Desulfosarcina sp. | reverse complement strand
TGGAGGGGTCTGGATTCTCCGGTTTCGGTGGATTCGAAGACATCTTTTCCAGTTTTGGAGATATTTTCGAAGATTTCTTCGGTTTTGGCGGCGGCCGCCGATCCAGAAGCCGGGCCAACAGGGGCGATGACCTTCGTTACGACATGCAGCTCACCTTTATGGAAGCGGCCTTTGGTACGGAAAAAAAGATCGATGTGGAAAAGGCTGAAGCGTGTGCGGCCTGTGAGGGAAGCGGCGCTGAACCCGGGACCGGCGTGGAGACCTGCTCCCAATGCGGTGGCAGCGGCCAGGTCGGTCGCAGTCAGGGTTTTTTCACCGTCCGTAGCATCTGCGGTCACTGCCGGGGCCAGGGACAGGTCATATCCAATCCCTGTAAAACCTGCCGGGGCCATGGCAAGGTCCTGTCCCGCAAAAAGGTGTCTGTGAGAATTCCTGCCGGCGTGGACAACGGCTCGCGACTGCGCCTCACCGGCGAGGGTGAGGCCGGCGCCTATGGCGGGCCGCATGGCGATCTGTACGTCTTCATTCACACGGAAGGCCATGATTTTTTCAAGCGGGACGACACCAACGTGTTGTGCCAGATTCCTATTTCCTTTGTTCAGGCGACCCTGGGTGATACCATCACTATCCCCACCCTCAACGGGGAGAGCGAACTGAAGATCTCCAAGGGCACCCAACCCGGCGACATCTTCCGGCTGCGGGGCGAAGGAATTCCCTCCCTTAGAAACGGCCACCGCGGCGATCAGATTGTTCAGGTGAACGTGAAGACCCCCACCAATCTCAGTAAAAAACAGGTGGCCCTCCTCAAAGAATTTGCCTCGCTCGAAGAGCGCAAGTTTACCAGCAAGTTGAAGACCATTCTAAAAAGCGGGCCATCCAGAGTGGCCAACTGAAACACCGGCATCGATCCGGCAAGACCCATAGGAGCGGATAGATCATGTTCGAACTAAAAATTGTCAGCCATTTCGCGGCCGCCCACCAGCTGACCATGGTGGCAAAAAAATGCGAAAACCTTCACGGACACAACTGGAAGGTGGAGGTCTGCGTAAAGGGAGAGCGACTGAACAACGCCGGCGTCCTGGTCGATTTCGGTATTCTCAAAGGCTATGTAAAAGAGATCATGGACCGTCTGGACCATAAATTTTTAAATGAACTGCCCTATTTTGACACCGCCGCCCCGTCCTCGGAAAATCTCGCCTATTACATCGCCACCAGCCTTCAGGAGATGATCAAGGAGCCCGGGATGGCCGTCAGCCGCGTGACCACCTGGGAGTCGGAAGATGCCTGCGCGACCTATTTCCCTCAGTAAACACCATCATTACTAAGCAGGGGAACGACTGGAAAATAGACACTGCCGTTCCCCTTTTTCTTTGTCGCCATACCGTGAAATCAATGTTTTTGGAACGATCGTCAAAGGCCAGTGGCGTCCTGTGGCTTTTCAATCAAGCGCGGACCGTCAGCCTGCTTTTTTGGCATTCTCCATCTGTTTCCAGCAGGCGACCAGTTCATCCCGGGTGATGATGGCGTCCGCGCTGGGCACATGGGCACGGATGTTGTCCATGCCCCCCTCCTGCCGGTCCACCAGGATCACCGCCCGAACCACTTCCAGCCCTTCGCTGCGGGCGCGCTCGATGGCTTTGATGGTGGAACCGCCGGTGGTGGCTACATCATCGATCACCACTACTTTTTCGCCGGGCAGGATGTCTCCTTCTACCCATTTGACAATGCCGTGGTCCTTCTGGCTTTTGCGGATGGAAAAGGCGTTCACCGGTTGGCCCTTGAGCTCTGAGGCAAATGCCGTGGCCATGGCGATGGGGTCGGCGCCGAAGGTGAGGCCGCCCACGGCCGAGACGCCGCTGTCTTGAATGGCCGCGAACATCAAATGGCCGGCGAGGAACATGCCGCGGGGACTCATGGTGGTGGGCTTGCAGTTAACATAAAACCGGCTCATGCGGCCCGACACCAGCCTGAAAGCGGGTGTTTGGCTGTACTTGAAGGATTTTTGACACAGCAGGCGGATCAGTTCCTTTTTCATGGGGCGCCTTTCAGACGGCCGGATTTATAAGAAATACTTGATTTTAAGGGATTTTTCGTATAAAAAAGCCTCCACCGAACTGGAAGAAGCCCGTCATTGGGATTCAGTGGAGGCTTCGGCAAGGAAAACTGGAAACAGCACTCCTTGCGCTTAGGAGCGATTCATAACAGCTGCGAGGTTGCCGGTCAATGCCAAACCCCGGGGGGACATCAGCGATAATGCCGCATTCATCGTACCGCTATCGGTGCCTTTTGGCACCCATTGCCTTCTTTTGCATGTGGCTGACCGCAGCGATGCCGGCCGGTGGAGATGAGACGGCGGCGGCGCCCGACATGGACCTGGAAAGGACGGTGGCCCTGGCTCTCGAAGCCAACATTTCGGCCCGCATTTCCAGTGAGCGGACGCGTGCCGCCGATGCCGTGGTCAAAGCCCGCCGAACGGAATTCCTTCCAACTTTCAGCACCCAGTACGGATATTCCCGATACGACGAACCGCGATTTACCGTGGATCCCGCCTTAGGGGTGGTTGCGTCTGACGAGCAGTACACATGGGTCACCAGCGTCACCCAGCCCCTGTTTACCGGTTTTTCCCTGACCAATCAGCATAAACTGGCCGAGATGGGGCTGGACGCAGCCCGCCTTAACGAGGCGCTGGTGCGTCGGGACGTCGTCTTCGAGGCCAAGCGGGTTTATTTCCTCCTGCTCAAAGCGCAGAAGCTCAAGGTGGTGGCCGAAGAAGCCGTCACCATGCTGGAGGCCCAGACGGAAGTGGCGGTCAATTATCACGAGGTGGGGATGACACCGCTCAACGACCTGCTTAAAACCAAAGTCGAGCTGGCCAATGCCCGCCAGGACCTCGTGGCGGCCCAAAACCATCTGGAGATTTCGCGGGCTGACGTCAACCTGCTGCTGCGCCAACCCATCGGCACATCGGTGACTCCCGTGGATATCCTGGACTATGCGCCATTGTCCCGCTCCCTTGTCGAGTGCCTGGAAACGGCGGAAAAGGATCGCGTGGAAGTCGCCGTGGCCGGCTTGGAAATACAGATCCGCGAGAAGGAGGTCAGCCTGGCAAAAAAGGATTATTATCCGACCGTTCAGGTTCAAGGCAATTACTACAAACTGGGCACCGATTGGCAGGTGGACGGTGGCGAAGGTATTTCCGACAGCAGCTTTTGGGACGTTCAGGCCCAGGCCCGCTGGGAGTTCTGGCAGTGGGGAAAGACCGGCTACGGCGTCGCGGAAAAGAAAAGCAAACTGACAGAAGCGCGTCTCAACCGCACCGACCTGCTGGACAACATCCAGCGGCAGGTCAAGCAGGCCTGGCTCAAGGCCGATGAGTTTGAAAAGAACATCGTTACGGTTCAATCCGCCATCGAACAGGCCAGAGAGGGGTTTCGTATCAGTGAAGAGCTGTTCAAAGAGCAGATGGCCACCTCCACGGATGTCCTCGATGCCCGGACCCAGCTTTCGGAAACCATGACCCGATACTACAATGCCCTTTACGATTTTCAAATCGCGGTGGCGGCCCTCGACCGGGCCATGGGAAAACCCAGCATCGACATTGCCGAGGTCCAATGACCAGTATGGCTGAAAAGCGCGCGGTCATCCGGATGTTTCACGTCCACAAGCGGTACGGCGCCAAGCAGGCACTGGTGGACGCCACGGTGGATATTGCCAAGAACGAATTTTTATTCATCAGCGGACCCAGCGGGGCGGGTAAATCTACACTGCTAAAGCTCCTCTACTTGGCCGAGCCGGTCTCAGAGGGGCAGATCCTGGTGGACGGCATGAACCTTTCCCGGATCCCGCGGCGTCGAATTCCCATGCTCCGGCGAAAATTCGGTATCATTTTCCAGGATTACAAGCTCATTCCCAGCCGAACGGTATACGAAAACGTGGCCCTGGTGCTGGAGGTCCAGGGCAAGAAGCGCAGCCTCATCGAAAAGAAGGTGAAAAGTGTGCTCCGCGTGGTGGGTATGGAAGACCGCATGACCGCCTACCCACCCAGTCTTTCCGGTGGTGAGCAGCAGCGGGTCGCCGTGGCCCGGGCCGTGGCCGGCGACCCCAAGATCATCCTGGCCGACGAGCCCACCGGTAGCCTCGATGATGAATCGGCAGCCACTATTTTTGAGCTGCTTAACATGTTCTATAACCGCGGGGCAACGGTCGTGGTGGCCACCCATGATAAAGCCCTCATCGAAAATGCCACCGGCCGCGTGCTGCAGATCCGACAGGGACGGCTGGATCCGCCACCGGAGATCTGAACGTGAACCGAGTGTTTCAAAGCGAAGAGGCGAACCGATGATCTTCTACACCCGACGCGCCATCAAGGACATCCTGGAGAATCGGTTTCTCAATGTGGTGACCATCATCACCATCGCCCTGTCCGTTCTGATTGTCAGCGCTTTCGGCCTCTTTTTCCTCAACGCGCAGGACATGTTCAACGCCTGGAAAAAGGGGGTCCGGATCATGGTTTACCTGGTGCCCGGCACCTCCGAGGCCCAGCGCCTGGACACCCGCTACCGGCTTCAGACGATCGCCGGCATCCAGAGCATCCGTTTCATATCTAAAGAGGATGCCCTTGAATTGATGAAAGATCGCATGCAGCGGCAGACGTCCCTACTCGACAACATGCGTGAGAATCCCCTGCCAGATGCCTTTGAGGTGACCCTGGTCACCGAGTCCAACTCGCCGGAAAAAATTGAATTTCTGGCCCAACGCATCGAAGGCCTGCCATCGGTTTCCGAGGTGGAGTACGGCCAGCAATGGATCGACCGATTTGCCAACTTTTTCAATTTGTTCAAGCTGGTCGGCTACGGCATGGGCGCCATGTTCTTCATGGCCACGGTATTCATTGCAGCCAACACCATCCGCCTGGTGCTCTATTCTCGACGGGAAGAGATCCATATCATGCGTCTGGTGGGGGCCACGGATAACTTCATCAAGTTTCCCTTCTATTTAGAGGGCCTTATCCAGGGTCTGTCCGGAGGCATGATCGGCCTGGGGATGCTCTTTTCCGCCTTTTCCGCCATCGGGTCCCAGTTTGAACAGGCGATGACTGCTGAAATGGTTGCCATTCGTTTTTTTTCCATGGGCACGTGTGCCGCCATCCTCGGCGGGGGAATGCTGACGGGCCTGTTGGGGTGCTTTTTTTCCCTTAACCAGTTCGTGAAAGAATGATGGATCGTTCGGACAAGCAAAATAAGCCGCGTGCCAAGATTCTTTTACGAATCGAAAAGGTTTTCCTGCTTTTGTTGCCGGTGGTGATCTTTAGTTTGTTGGCTCATCCGCTTTTGGGTGCCGGAGACCCCAAACCGGCGACGATCCTTGTTTCGGAGCTCAACATGCGCTCCGGACCCGGCGGACACAACCCGCCCATTGCCACCTTGCGCAGAGGAGCCCGGGTGCTGGTGCTTTCATACGAAGGCGAGTGGGTCCGGATCCTGTTTGAGGATCAGACCGGGTTTGTCATGAACCGGGAGAGCTATCTGCGCATCGCCGAACCCGGTGCCGTATCGGCAGGTGATGTGACGCCGCCGCGTTTGCCGGACAGCGCGACCGACCACCTTAACCGGGAGCTGGAGATCTCAAAGGAGAAGGTGGATGCTTTTTCGCAAGCGGAGACCGCCATCATCGACGCCCTGGACGATACCGAAAGAGCCCTTGACGGTGACCGGAAAAAAGTGGCCCGCCTCGCTACTGAGCTTGAGGCCGTGGAGTTGCGCATTCGAGAGCTCGAAGCGCAATACCATGAGATCGAGCACCGAGCCAGCCTCAACGAGAAGTATGTGGCCGGTCGACTGGCAGCCCTTTACAAGCTCAGCTGGCTGGGCAAACTCCACGTCTTGGCGTCGGCGGATTCCATGTTCGATTTCTTTTCCAGTAAACGCGCCATGGAGCTGATCCTGGCGCATGACGATGCCGTGCTGACCCAAATGGCCCAAGACAAGGCAGAGATGCTGGCGCTGCTGGCGAAGCTGGTCGAAAGGAAAAATGACAAGCAGACGACCACAGCAGACCTGAGCAATCGCATCGACGCCATGAACACCGAACAGGCCAGGCGGGAGGCGCTGCTCGCAGAGATTCGCGAAAAAAAATCGCTGCAGCTGGCGGTCATCGAATCCCTGAAGACATCGGCCCGCGCCCTCGACCATACGGTTGAATCCTTCAAAACCGAACCGCTTGCGGCAGGTCCAGTGCACGCCATGGTTGCGGAAAAACCCTTCGCGGCGCTTAAGGGCTTGCT
>JAGTUY010000106.1 GCA_018224455.1 Desulfosarcina sp. | reverse complement strand
GCAACCGTGGCCTGGCGGCGGCCCGGGGCGAGCTGATCGCCTACCTGGATTCCGACAATACCTGGCGGCCGGACTATCTGAAGTCCATGGCCGGTTTCTTTCAGGTACAGCCCGATGCGAATGCCGCATACAGCGGCCAGTATCTCTACCGGGGCTGTGAACACGAGCCCTTTGCCGTGCGGTTCGGCCGCTACAATCCGAGCCTCTTACGCAACCGCAATTATATCGACTTGAACTGCTTCGTTCATCGTCGCGATGTTCTCAAGGCCATCGGCGGCGGTTTCAGCGAGGCGATCGAGCGCTGGGTAGACTGGGAACTGATTCTAAGAATCGCCCGCGTGAGCAGGATCTCCTCAGTACCGATTTTGCAGTCAAACTATTACCTGGACAAGGCGAAAAATACGATTACTTCCACGGAGGATTTGGATCCAGCTCGCAATTACATCATGGAAAAAATCGGCTGCGGCAGGCAAGGCGGGTTTCAGCAAGGTGGGGGCTCGCTGACGAAAAAGGTAACCGTCATTGTATCGGCTCACGGTGGCCGAGGAAACCGCGACGCATGCATCGAATCGCTGAAAGCTTATTCGCGCGATCCGCTCGTAGAGGTCCTTGTTTTAATCGATTCGTCCGACCCGGCGGCCTCACATGGCCTTGCAGACTTGGAAGATGCTGGGATGAAGACGATTGTTCCCGGCCCCGGCGTAGCTCCGTTCCATGCCGTCGACCAGGCCGTTCGCCGGGTCGATCCCGAAAACGATCTTCTAATCGTGGACATGAAAGCGACACTCATGACCGGGGCACTGCCTGCCTTGCAAAAAACGGCATATACCGGCGATGCCATCGCCATCACGGTCCCTCAGCAGGTTCTGCCGGGTGGGGATCCGTCGATCACCAACCACGTCCCTTACGCTTTCGACGATGTGCCTTGCGATATTGCCCTGTCCCATCATCACCGCAATATTGAACCCCTCCCTCTTTTTCACAACGGCGGTCCGGTGGATCTGAACTTCGCTTCCTTTTTCTGCGTCTATATCAAGCGAGACGCCTGGGACCTATGCGGCGGACTCGATGTCCATCAGGAAAGGGAAAGTCAATTCGATCGGATCATGTGCGAATTCGTCCGTCATGTTCTTGGCAGGCGGATTGTCTATACACCTGACGCCGTTGTGCTTCACCAAAGCTCATCAAGATTCGGAAATTAATTAATATTAGATGGTTATTGAAATACGCGTAGCAGCTGAATTTAATTACAACGTTGTCTGTCTGTTGGCCCAATTACTGCAAAACATCCCACAGATCTGCTGAGACCATCCGACGAAGCCGACTTGAAGATGAATCGTCATCCCATGCGCTTTCGGGGTTGCCTGGGCGGCCACGGCCGACGAAAGGAGTAACAGCGATGCGATCGAAAATCCTGTGGCGAGACCGGGCCAAAGCCTGGCGCGGCGAAGTGCTGCTTGCATCGCTCTGGGTCTTTAGTACCCTTACAGGATTGCCGTTGCTGCGCAACGCCTATCGGTCACTCCTCATCCACTTGATCAAGCGAAGCGGACTTTTCGATAGCGCTTTCTATCTCGAAATCCATGGGGATGCCGTGCATGCCGGGATGTCGCCGTTGCGCCACTATGTGACTTATGGCGACCGGGAAGGACGTCGGCCTATGGCGTTTTTCGATCCGGATTACTACCGTGCCCATACAAAAAGGCGGGCAAAATACGTGAATACGCTGCTGCACTACGCCCGTGTCGGACGCTACCTGCGAATTTCACCCAGTCCGTGGTTCGATATCGATTTTTACCTGGCCGTCAACAAGGATGTTGCCCGCGCCGGCTTCGACCCGCTGCACCATTACCTGAAATGGGGCGGTATTGAAGGACGCTCACCCTCCCCGCAGTTTGACGGTGCCTACTATCTGCGCACCAACCCGAACGTCGTCCATTCTCGTATCAATCCACTTCTGCATTACCTTCGAATCGGCCGCTTTGAGGGGCGGCGCACAGTGCCTGAAGCGGATGGGAGTTTTTCGGATGCTGCAATGGAGAATATCCCCCAAGCCGTCATTCCGAGCAAGGTATCGTGGGCGGCGCTCAAATCCCGTGCAGACATCGAGAACGCTGCAGTGGATGTCGTGGTTCCGGTATATGGGGGAAGAACCGAGACTCTGCGCTGCCTGCAGAGCGTTCTCGCTGTTTCGAATACGACCGCCTTCGAATTGGTGGTGGTCGATGATGCCAGCCCGGATACCAAAATGGCTGAGGATCTACACAGACTGGCCGACCAGGAGTTGATCACGCTTTTGGTCAATCCGGAAAACTGCGGTTTCGTCCATAGCGTCAACCGGGGCATGGGCCTTCACCCGGACCGCGATGTCGTGCTCCTGAACGCCGATACGGAAGTCTTCGACGGCTGGCTGGACCGGTTGCGGCAAGCCGCGCGGCGCCACCCTCGAACCGCCACCGTGACGCCGCTGTCCAACAATGCGACCATCTGCAGCTATCCCCGCTTCTTGCAGGACAATCCTTTTCCTCTGGAATTAAGTTATGCCGAACTGGATGCCTTGACTGCCAAGGTGAATGCCGGTCTTGATGTGGAAGCACCCACCGGGGTCGGTTTTTGTATGTATCTCAAACGTGCCGCCCTGACAGATGTGGGTCAGCTTGATGAGGCGTCATTCGGAAGGGGCTACGGAGAGGAAAATGACTTCTGTCAGCGCGCCATCCGGAAAGGCTGGCGCAACGTCATCGCTGCCGATGTCTTCGTCCACCATTGGGGGTCGGCCTCGTTCCAGGGGCAAAAGGCCAAACGAATCCAGGCCGCCCTTAAAACACTTGATCGGATGCATCCCACCTATCAGCGGGATGTGGCCACTTTCATCGAGTGTGATCCCCTGGGCGAAATGCGCCGCCGTTTAGACATGGCACGGCTGAACCGATTTCGCCGAAATAAAAATACGCTCATCGTTTGTCATGATCGGGGCGGCGGTGCCGAAAGGAAAGTGCAGGAAGAGATCCAGCGCTTCAACCGGGAGGGCCACGGTGTCTTTCTTATGCGTCCCAAAGCCGGTCAACCGTCCCATGTCGTTTTTCGTCATTCTGCAGCCAAACCGCTGCCGAACCTTCCTTCCTGCATTTTGGCGGATACGGCCGGGATGACAAAGGTACTCAAAAATCTCGGCATCACCGATATTCATACGCACAGCCTGGTCGATTTCGAGACTGAAGCGCCTGACCACCTGTGCGCCTTGACCGAATCTTTGGATGCAGGTTGGACAGCGAACCTGCATGACTACAAAGTCATCTGTCCACGCATCAACCTGGCTGATGCGAGTGGTTTCTATTGCGGCGAGCCGTCCGAATCCACCTGCAACAAGTGCTTGGTTGAAGTGGGTTCCGATTTTAAGGTGACCGACATAGGGGCCTGGCGAGCCATGCACAAACGGGCTTTGATGGCGGCGGACCAGGTGCTGGTTCCCGATCAAGATGCCGCCGCGCGCCTCGGGCGCTACTTCCCTGAGGTTACCTTTGAAGTCTCACCCCACGAGGGCATCGACCTGGCTCAGATCCCCGCCAGCATACCCGAACTAACCCCACACGAGAAGTTGCGTATAGTCGTCATCGGCGCCATCGGCAGGATCAAGGGATTTGAGGTGCTTTTGGCCTGTGCGCGGCACGCCCGGCAGCAGCGACTGCCCCTCGAGTTCGTTCTCATGGGGTACAGCATGAACGACCGCCTGCTGCAGGAGGCGGGGGTCAAAGTCACCGGCCGGTATCTTGAAGAAAACGCTCAAGGTATCCTGGAAGGGTTATCCCCACACGCCGTATGGTTGCCTTCCGTCTGGCCGGAGACTTACAGCTACACCCTTTCGATCGCTTTGCGGGCGGGTTTACCGGTTGTTGCATTCGATATCGGGGCGATTGCCGGACGCATCCGAAAATGCGATCAGTCCGCCGGACATTGTCTGCTTGATCTGGATTTGGCCAAATGTCCCGATCAACTGAATGATCGTTTTGCTGAATTACAATCGTGCCATCTGGCAACCGAAACAATACGGAAGGCCGGCTGAGCCTGCAAGCCGTTTCTAAATATGAAAGATGAAACTTTTGGATAATAGTCCCTTTTTCATCGTCGGCTGTGTCCGGTCCGGCACCACGCTGCTGAGGGATGTGCTGCGCTGCCACCCACGGTTAGCGGCACCGGAAGAGACCCATTTTTTCAGGTGGGCGGAGCCTTTCGGCGGCATTCCTTACCGGAAAATGGTTTCCGATAATCGCGTGTTGAAGCGCCATCGGGAATTGGATGGAATTGGGGAGTCCGATTTTCTGAAAATCCTGGACCAGAGCTTATCTCGTGCGGATCTCTACCGGCGCTACATGCGACTTTATATCGTAACCAACAAACCGGGGGCGCGTCGGTGGTTCGACAAGACGCCCCAGAACGTATACGGTTCCGCCATGATCGCCAGTGAAATGCCCGGCGCCAGGTTCATGCATATCGTTCGTCATCCCTTGGATGTGGTTTCGAGTTTGCGTATCGGCAAAGTGATGAAGGTTCAAAATATCGTCGGTGCATGCAATTACTGGAACGAGGCGGCAGGAATCATAAGCGTCTTGAAAAGGGCCTACCCGCAACGGGTTTATGAATTAAAATATGAAGACTTTACTGTCAATCCGCTAATAGAAATTGAAAAGATGTTAGGTTTTCTCCGTGAAGACTTCGACCCCAAGCTTTATCGGCACATAAAAACCGAACCCAGACGACACGAGCATGAGAAATTGTTTTCAGAGCAAGAGTTAAGCCAGATCCAACGGCTTTGCCGCCAATGGGGTGCGCATTATGGTTATTTTGAAGATTCTGAAAATGCGTGAGGACTTGTACCAACGAATAACAAGATGGCGGCCAACACAAAATAAAGGTCGTCGTGTTCACGGATATCTAATTGGCAAACCGGCCATCATGCAGATAGAGGCTTTTTAAGTGCTACGCAGGTTTTTCATCTACTTACTTGATTTTTTTTCCGGCGCAAATGGACTGCTTCAACCTGGGGGCAATGATGGCCAGGACGAACCGTGCTATGCCGTGGTGCTTTCACCAGGTGAGATACCGACCACTGATTTATATCTTAAAAGACGGTTGAGGAACAGATTCGACAAGTCCGTTGATTATATCGACACCCGGCGAATCACTCCCGATGAACTAATCCCTGCCGACAAGGCGTTGATCATAATTGTCCGCCATGCACCGCGTAACTGGCTTCGATGGTTGAAGTGCCATCATAATAAGTTTGCCGGAGTAATCTTGTTGATGGATGACGACATCCCATCTGCGTTACGGGCACCTGAGCTCCCCCTTCGTTATGCGTTAAAAACCGCATGGCGCTACGCTCGGACCCGGCGACTGCTCGGTGAGGTATGCAGTGAAGTATGGGTTTCCACCGCGGAACTGGCCAGGCGTTACGCCGGATCGTCTCCGCGGTTGGTGGAACCGGAATACGTCGCTTCGACCGCCTCCGGCGAAAAACCGCTGGTTTATTTCTACCATGGCTCGTGGGCTCATCGACGAGAGATGAAATGGCTAGTGCCGGTTGTCGACCAGGTCCAAAAGCATGCCCCCAACGCCTGGTTCGAGATCATGGGCACCGACCGGGTCAAGCGCCTGTTTCGGGGCATCCCCCGGGTACGCATGGTCCATCCCATGCCCTGGAAGGATTATCTTGCCTATGCAGGAACCGTCCGATACCAGATCGGGCTGGCGCCTTGTTTCGATACGGACTTCAACCGGGCGCGGTCTCACAGCAAGGTGTTCGATATCGCCCGCCTGGGCGCCGCAGGGATTTATTCCAATGTCACGCCCTATGCAGAGAAAGTTCTTCATGGGGAAACCGGCTTGCTATGTAAAAATGTTCCGGACGAATGGGTGAAAGCGATTTTGCTGCTGTTAAATGACCGAAACTTGAGAAAATCCCTTTACGTGAAGGCCAAGGAGAGGTGTGGCAATGAGGGAGGGGGGCATAGTTCTTAGCTCTTGGCTCTTGGCTCTTCGCTCTTAGCTCGTAGCTCTTGGCTCTTGGTTTTACTAACAGCTAAGCGCTAAGAGCCGCCTATTTGCTCCTCTGACTCCTGGCTCCTGAATTCTGAATTCTGAATTCTACGGTAAAAAAACCATGCTCGGAACGTTTTCCAAAGGAATCTTAAAAAGAAGACTGCTTCCCATTGCCCTGGAAGCGGACCTGGTTGCCTGCAAGCCGGACAGCCGGGCGGATAGACTGTCCGCCGTCATCGGTTGGGGACTCAAAGACAATACGAGAAAGGCCAAGACCTTTGCGCATCTTCACGACCTGCCCTATTTCTCTTTGGAAGACGGATTTATCCGGTCGGTGGGGCTGGGCGTAACCGGGGCCGAACCCTTCGGTTTTATCCTTGACCGGCAAGGCATTTACTACAATGCCCGTCAGCCTTCGGACCTCGAAGATTTGATTAAGAACGCCGACACGGCGGACACGCTGCGTACCCAGCGCCTAATCGATCGCCTGATCCGCATTCAAGTCTCCAAATATAACCATGTCTGGCACAGCCCTGAACTGCCATCGGATACGCGCTTGAACATTCTGCTGATCGACCAGACCGGTGGTGATTTGTCGGTGAAGTATGGGTTGGCCGATCAAAGCAG
>JAGTUY010000105.1 GCA_018224455.1 Desulfosarcina sp. | reverse complement strand
GTGTCCGGATCAAGCAGAACGACAAACAGCAGTTGCTTGCCGTACTGCGGGAGCGACATGACGGGCACGCGGGGATTGTATATGTGCGCACCCGCAAGCGGGCGGATGCTATCGCCCGCTGGCTCGAGGAGAAAGGGTTTTCGGCCTTGCCTTACCATGCCGGGCTGGATGCCGATGTCCGCCGTCGGAATCAGCAGCGGTTTTTAATGGGAGACGGATGGGTGATGGTGGCCACCGTCGCTTTTGGCATGGGCATCGACAAGCCGGACATACGTGTGGTCATTCACTTGGATCTGCCGTCGAGCATGGAGGCTTACTACCAGGAGACGGGTCGCGCCGGTCGTGACGGGCAACCGGCCGAGGCCTGGCTGTTTTACGCGATGTCCGATGTGGTGGCCATGCGCAACCTGCAGGACCTGTCCAACGCAAACGAGGCCTTTAAATCGGTCCAGCAGCGTAAGCTGGGGGCTTTTCTGGGCTTCTGCGAAAGCCCCGAATGCCGGCGAAAAGGGCTTTTGGGCTATTTTGGCGAGTCGTATGCACCCCCTTGCGACTGCTGCGACAATTGTACCGAGCCGGTAGACACCTGGGACGGCACCGTTGCCGCCCAAAAGGCCCTGTCCTGCGTCTACCGCACCGGCCAGCGTTTCGGCGCGGTGTATCTCATCGATGTGCTGACAGGCAGGGCCACCGCACGCGTGGAACGATTCGGTCATCACCGTATCAAAACCTTCGGCGTGGGCCAGGAACTGGCACCGAAGCAGTGGCACTCGGTATTTCGTCAGCTACTGGCCGCGGACTGTCTGGACACGGACCTGGCTGCCAGAAGCGGGCTTCGCCTGAACGAAAACAGCTGGAAAATTCTCAAGAACGAGGCGCCGGTTGTCTTCCGCAGGGATCCGGAACCGGTCAAAGCGGCAACCCGCAAAAAAACGGCGAGAGCGGCGGCTGACGCGGTCAGCGAATCCGTGCCACGGGAACTATGGGAACAGTTGAGGCGGCTTCGACTGGACCTTTCCAAGGAATTGAGCATCCCTCCCTACGTCATTTTCCATGACAAGACCCTCAAGGAGATGGCGGCTCGCCGTCCCGCCACCCGGGATGACCTGCTGAACATTTCAGGCATCGGCCAGAGCAAGCTGGAACGGTTCGGAGACCAGTTTTTGGCGGTTATCAAGCGTTGGCGCAATCCATAAAACACGCTATTGGGTGTACCGTCTTATACTCAATTCCACCTTCCTTCCGCGGTTACATAAAAAAGCCGATCCTGCAAGGTGATTGGCCACCCGCAGGAACGGCTTGAATGGCATACCCGTCCTTTCAGCAATCAACGGCTACGCTTTCTTATCCTCCTCCAGCTTTTCCGGCGTCTCGGTTTCCGCTTCCTTGGAGGCGTTTTTAAAATTGCGGATGGCCTTTCCCATGCCGCCTCCGATTTCCGGCAGTTTGCCCACTCCGAAAATGATAAGAATGATGACCAGGATAATGATTAATTCCGGCATTCCGATTCCAAACATAGGTTCCTCCTGTGGTAAACCGCATTCAAACGTAATATTCCCGGTCCGGCCTGCCGTTGCGCTGGGGGGCTCTACCCACTCAGGTTTGGTTCGGCTTCAATTCGTCGAGCAGTCGCTCAAATTCTTTCGACTTCAAATAGCTGTCAACGGCGCCTTGGTGCTCTATCCATGAGGACCACACTTTTATCCAGGCATCGTTGTGCCAATAAAAGGCCTCGTTTTTCTTGCCTTTGAGTGTTTCGATATACGCAACGTACTCTTCTGAACAGCTGTCGCAAAAATTATAGGGGACCCTGTATTCCGGCACTACCGGATTGTTTCCCGTCGTAATCTGGACACCGCACTTTTCGCATTTGGCAACGCAGTGCGTGCAGCGGAAAATTTTCCTGACGGCCAACAGCTTTCTTTTTCGGATGATGGCGTCTTGTTCTTTTTGGCTGCATTTAAGTTTTTCGTCAAGGGAGATGATGTTTCCCATGGCTTGTCCGCCGTAACCACATAAAGTGTTTGATGTAAGGCCAGACAATATCATTGTGTCCCATGGGTGTCAATCCGACCCGTGTGAAAAGGCGCCGGTTGCGGATCCCAACGGGAATAATCACCACATCCTTGTTAAACCGCCGAGGCCATGGTAAAAAGCGGCCTATCCCTAAGTCACTGAAAGGAACCACCGATGCTCCAGACATTCACACCCGACTGCCTGCCACTGCTGATTGGCAGTTTCCCCATGAACGACCACCTGGCGGCCTCCCGCCTGATCATGGATTACACGCCTGCTATTCCGCTTTGGGTGCAGCTGCCGGTTTTCCCGGAAGAGGGCATGGTGCTGCAATTTCTGCCGGGAATGCCGGGTGTGGTCAGCCAGGGCGGCAAAACCTTCATCGACACCGCCGCCGAATCCTTCGACGACGACCTGCTATTATTTTTCGAGGATTACATGGCAGTCCATGAGAATCCGGAGCGGCTGCCCGCTTCCCGTTTTGCGCTGACTGAAACCACCGGCAAGGGCGTGGCGGCCCTTTTGGATACACTGGGCCGGATGGAGACGCAACCCGTGGCGGTCAAAGGGCAGGTGACCGGCCCGGTTACCTTCTGCACCGGCGTAAAGGACCAGGACGGCCGGGCGATTTTCTACAATGAAACCCTGCGCGAGGCGGCGGTCGACCATCTGGCCCTCAACGCCCGCTGGCAGATCCGCACCCTCTCCGGGCCTGGATGCCCGGTGATCATCTTTATCGATGAGCCGGCCCTGGCCGGTTTCGGTTCGTCCGAACTGATCAGCATTTCCAAAGAAGCGATCCTCGGCTGCCTTCAGGAGGTGGTTGCCGCCATCCACGCCGACGGCGGACTGGCCGGTATCCACGTGTGCGCCAATACGGACTGGTCCCTGGTGCTGGAATCCGGTGCGGACATCGTCAACTTTGACGCCTACGCCTATTTCGACCGATTTGTTCTCTACGGCTCCCAGGTTCGGGACTTTCTGGCAGGCGGACGATTTCTCGCCTGGGGCATCGTTCCCACATTGAAACCCGAGGTGATTGAACACGAGACCGTCGACTCCCTGCATGCCGCGATGATGGAGCGATTCCGTCAAATCGAATCGCTGGGCATCGCTCCGGCTGACCTGCGTGCCCAGTCCTTCATCACCCCCAGCTGCGGTCTCGGCTCCCTGAGTCTGGACCTGGCCAATCGGGTACTGGCGTTGACCCGGGATTTGTCTTCGAGGATTCGTGAAACGGTTTAATTGATTTCCCATATTCATTGAGAGAGGTGTTCATGACCGTACAACCATCAGATGCGTCCTTTGCCGGGGCGACCCGATACGTACTGGATGAAGAACTGGCCCAGATCGTCAATATCTCCATGTCCCTGGAAATGCCCCTGCTGCTCAAGGGCGAGCCCGGCACAGGCAAAACCATGCTGGCCCACGCCATTGCCGAGAGTCTCAATATGCCGCTGATTGTGCTCAACGTCAAATCCAGCATGAAGTTGGTGGAGGCATTGTACCAGTATGACACACTCACGCGGCTCAACGACAGCCGATTCGGCGACAGCCGTCGGGATGTGAGCAGCATCGAAGCGTATATCAAGATGGGTAAAATCGGTCAGGCGTTCACGGCCGACCAACGGACGGTGCTGCTCATCGACGAAATCGATAAGGCGGACACCGACTTTCAGGACGACATGCTGGATGTGCTGGATCAGATGGAATTTGACATCATCGAGATCGACAAAACCATGTCAGCGCGACACCGGCCGGTGATCATCATCACCTCCAATGCCAAAAAGGACCTCTCCGATCCCTTTCTGGGCCGCTGCAACTTCCACCACATCGCCTTTCCGGACCCAAAGATGATGCGCAAGATAATCGGTGTGCATTTTCCCGACATCCATGATGATCTGGTGGACAATGCCATCGCCGCCTTCTACCACATGCGGGAGCTGGAAGCTGTGGAAAAACGACCGGCCACCCGGGAGCTGATTAACTGGATTCGCGCGCTGAACGCCGATCCCGATTTCAAGCCCAAACGACTGACCAAGGGCGATGTTCCTTTTCTCGGCGTGTTGTTCAAAAAAAGCGGGGATTACGAGCGGGCCAGCGCCTTTGTCAACCGTCGGAAGATGTTCTGATTATGTTTTTGTCCTTTTTTTACAAGCTGAAAGAGATGGGGGTGCCGGTCAGTCCCACGGCATTTTTAACCCTGCACCGGGCCCTTGCCAATCGCCTCATTTCCTCACTGGACCAGTTCTATACTGCTTCACGGACCATTCTGGTCAAAAGCGAGCGTTACTTCGACATTTTCGACCAGGTGTTCGCCCACCATTTTCAGGGGAGCGAACTGCCCGACGTGGAAGGGTTGGCGATAGACGAAATGGCCCGGGCCCTGCTGGAGCAGTGGCTCAAGGATCCCAAAGCCATGGCCGATGCCCTGGGCATGGATGAAGACCAGCTCAACCGCATGACCCCGGAAGAACTGATTGCGTACTTCAAAGAACGCCTAAAGGACCAGGATGGACGCCACGACGGGGGCAGCAAGTGGATCGGCACCGGCGGCACCTCGCCGGTGGGGCACTCCGGCATTCACCCTGGGGGCATGCGTGTGGGGGGGGTGTCACGCAATAAGTCTGCCGTCAAGGTGGCCCTGGAACGTCGCTACAAGGACTATTCCCTGTCCGGTCCTCTGACCCAGGCCATGGTGGGCGAAGCGCTCAAGCGACTGCGTAACCTGCTACCCGCCGGCCCCCGGGATCAGTTGAACATCCATGAGAGCATTTACCGCACCATGAAAAACGGCGGAGAGATCGAGATCGCTTTCGATCGCCGCATGAAGGACCGGCTCAAGGTGATCCTGGCTATCGACAACGGCGGGTGGTCCATGGACCCTTATGTGTCCGTGGTGCAGACGCTATTCGACTACGCCCGCGCCCAGTTCAAGGAGGTCAAGACCTTCTTCTTCCACAACACCATCTACGACACCGTCTGGCTGGATGCGGCCCGCTACCGCAAACCCGTCCGGATGGCCGAACTGTCCCGCATGGATCCGGAAACCCGGCTCATCGTGGTGGGCGACGCCAGCATGGCACCCTACGAATTGATGTCCCGGGATGGATCCATTTATGTTCAGGGCCGCAGCGGACAGCCGAGCATCGAGTGCCTGCGCATGCTCGTGCATACCTTCCCCCACAGTGTCTGGCTCAACCCGGTATCCGCCGCCATGTGGAACTATACCCGCACCATTATGATGATCCGCCAGATTTTTCCCATGTTCGAACTGTCCCTCGATGGTCTGGAGAAGGCCGTTCAGCACCTTATGGCCGCATAATAGTGACCGTTCAACGGTTCAAGGTTCAATGAAAACAAACCCAGAACGGTGAACGCTGAACCGGTGAACACTCACAATGACGGATCGATGCGAAATAGCCGGCAGGTGTTGTCCCAGATTTGTTCCGCCAGCGCTGCCGGATCTTCCTTGCGAACCTCGGCCACCTTCAACAACACCTCACGAACGAATGCCGGTTCGTTGCGCCGTTGCGTGTTGCGTTGGGGGGTGGGCGTTAAATAGGGTGCATCGGTCTCGATCAAAAGTCGATCCGCCGGAATGGACGGAATCATTTGCCTCAGGGGCTTTCCCCGTTTGCTGACAGTGACGATTCCCGTGATCCCGATATAAAACCCCATCTCCAGGTACCGATCCAGCTCCGCCACCGTCCCGCTGAAACAGTGGACCACCGCGGATCGACAGGTGCTGGCGGTGGCCTCGAGGATCTCCAGCAAACGCCCCTGGCTGTCCCGTTCGTGGAAAATCAACGGCAGATCGAGTGTCTCGGCTATCTCCAGCTGACGAATCAGCCACCTTTCCTGGTCCTTTCGGGGGGAATACATGCGGTTGAAATCCAGGCCGGTTTCCCCCCAGGCCACCACGTTCGGGTCGGAAGCCAGGGCGGTGAGATGGGTCAGGGTCTCTTGCGTGCAGGACTGGGCGTCGTGGGGATGGATCCCCACCGATGCAAAAATGCCCGGATGTTTGTTGGCCAGCATCACGGCTCGGTTCGAGGTGCGTTTGTCGATGCCGACAACCAGCATCCGGTGGACATCTGCTGCTGCGGCACGATGCAGCACATCCTCAAAATCAGGTTCAAATGATCGATCATCCAGGTGGCAGTGGCTGTCAAAAATATGCATAATTTATCCGATTTCGTCAATATTTATAATATATATGAATAGTTATATAAACATCAGACTAATCTTGATCAGCTTCTTGTTTTGAGCTTGATTTCAAAACTAGGCGATGTATATTAGCCAAGTTCAGCCGATTATTAAAGGATATGTTTTGCGGCAAGACGACCGCGACGACAACGAAAAATTTGGAGGACGCACATGTTCAAGATCCTAAAACGGGAGGAGATGGCCGAAGGGACCGTTATTTTAAATGAGATCGAGGCCCCATTGATTGCACGGAAAGCAAAGCCCGGACAATTCGTGATCCTGAAGGCCAATGAGGACGGGGAGCGGATCCCCTTGACCATGGCTGACACGGATCCGGACAAAGGCACCCTCACGATCATTTACATGGTCGTGGGAAAATCGACAGCCCTGTTCAAGATGCTCAAGGTCGGCGATACCTTCCAGGATGTCATCGGTCCGCTGGGCAAGCCCACCCATTTGGAAAAACTGGGCAAGGTGGTGTGCGTGGGCGGCGGTACCGGTGTGGCCGTACTGCATCCCATCACCCGCGCCCTGAAGCAGATCGGCAACGATGTCACCTGTATCATCGGTGCGCGGACCAAGGACCTGTTGATTCTCGAGTCGCAGATGAAGGCGGCATCCAACGATC
>JAGTUY010000104.1 GCA_018224455.1 Desulfosarcina sp. | reverse complement strand
TGACAGGGAACAGACGGTTTAAAACTTTCCGCGGCAAGCAACTTGGAATGCGCTCGCTATATCGGTTCAATCAATTCCGGCAGCCATGCAAATAGGGCCTTTGCCCCATTTACACGCCTACAACCGGGATGCATAATGACTATATGGCTCTATTGGAAAGTAAAACCAAAAACTCAACGGCGGGCTTGACACGAGTATGGGCATGCAGAAAGCCAAGAGCTTGTTGAAAGTCAAGGGGGACTTCTCGTTTCTGGACATCATCGTCAAAAGGACCCGATGCTTCGACCAACCCGTGCCCGTCATATTCATGAACAGTTTCTCGACGCAGGTGGATATGTTGGATGCGCTACAGGCCTATTCCGATCCTAAGGGAAAAAACAGGCTGTCAAGCTTCCTGCAACACAAAATCCCCAAAGTGGATGAGGCCAGTTTGCTTCCCGTTAATTGTAAGGATAGTCCGGAACTTGACTGGTGTCCGCCGGGGCACGGGGATATTTATCCGGCCCTGTCGACCAGCGGCATGCTGGACCGCCTGTTGAGTCAAGGGGATGAATCCGCACCCGTATATCAGTTGGAGACAGCCGTGGGCGCGGCGATCGCGGTTTTTGACAACGCCGCCGCGATCCGCGTTTCCCGCGCCCGCTTTACGCCGGTAAAAAACACCAACGATCTACTGGCCGTGCAGTCCGATCGATACCTATTGAACACCAAGTTTCAGCTCGTGCCAAACCCGAAACGCAAAACGGATTCAATTCGAATCGATTTAGATCCAGGCTATTATTGCTTTATCGACCGATTCGAAAACCATTTTCCCTGCGGAACCCCCTCTTTGGTGGACTGCGAATCGTTGAAAATCGAAGGTGATGTTCGCTTTGGCAGCCAAGTAAAGCTGAAAGGGTGGGTCTCGCTGTCCAATACCGGCAGGGAGTCCTTTGAAATTGAAGATCGGCAACGGATTCAAGGTGAGTTGCGCGTTTAACCGACGTTCGCCATTTGCCATGCAACACAATCGATGACCACCACGGATGTCAAGAGAGTCTATGGAAAGTTATGAATGGCGAAGGGAAGCGGCACGAAGCTCCTTGAACCGATTGCTGCCTCGACTTGAGGATTCCCATGCAAAAGCGCTGACCGGAATGTCCAGGGAATGGAACCACTTCAAAAACCGTCTCAACCGGGAGTGGGAGCGTTTGTTTGGATACTTGCACGAGCTTTATGGATGGCAGTATGATTTTTTTTACACCTTGGAGCAGGTTCTCGACATGCTCGTCCAGCAATGGTTGAATCGCCCGGAAGCCATGAAAAAGCTCGATGAACAGCGGGAAGCCGATCCTTTCTGGTACCTTTCCGAAGATATTGTCGGTATTGTGTTGTATGTGGATCTGTTCAGCGACAATCTGCCCGGATTGCGCAAGCAAATCCCCTATTTTGAAAAGCTGGGGGTGAACTATCTGCACCTGATGCCCCTGTTTTCGGTTCCCCGCGGAGAAAATGACGGTGGTTATGCCATCAGCGACTACCGGGCCGTCAACCCGGATCTCGGCACCATGGAGGATCTTTCTCAACTGGCCGCCGAGCTTCGTGAACACGGTATCAGCCTGGCATTGGATTTTGTTTTCAACCACACATCAGACGAGCATGCATGGGCGCAAAAAGCAAAGAACGGCGATCCGGAGCACATGAACTATTATTTTACGTTCACGGATCGTAGATTGGTTGACCGGTTTCAGGAGCACTTGCGGGATATTTTTCCCGCCATTCGCAAGGGCAGTTTCACCTGGAACGACGAGCTGCAACGCTGGGTGTGGACCACGTTCAACAGCTATCAGTGGGACTTGAACTACGGCAATTCGGCCGTGTTTCGGTCCATGGCGGAAGAGATGCTGTTTCTGGCCAACCAGGGTGTCGAGGTGTTGCGTCTGGATGCTGTGGCCTTTATCTGGAAACGGTTGGGCACCAATTGCGAGAATCAACCCGAGACCCATACCATCATCCGTGCCTTCAACGCGATGGTTAGGATTGTTGCCCCGGCCACCCTTTTCAAATCCGAGGCAATTGTTCATCCGGACGAGGTCATAAAATACGTTCACCCGGAGGAGTGTCAGCTATCATACAATCCCCTGTTGATGGCGCTGCTCTGGGAAGCTCTTGCCACCCGGGAGGTGAAACTGCTGGCACACTCCATGCGTGATCGGGAACGGCTTCCTTATGGCTGTACTTGGGTCAACTACCTGCGCTGTCACGACGATATCGGGTGGACCTTCGACGATAAAGATGCCTGGATTCTGGGTATTGATCCATCGGGACACCGTAAATTTCTGAATGATTTCTACACCGGCAGGCATGCCGGATCGTTTTCGCGGGGCGTGCCCTTTCAGTTCAATCCGGACAATGGCGATCAGCGCATATCCGGCACCTTCTCATCCCTGGCCGGACTTGAAGAGGCCCTTGAAAGTCAGGATAACGATATGATCGAAAGGGCGGTGCGTCGGATCAACATGCTGCGCAACATCCAGGTGAGCATCGGCGGCATCCCCTTGCTGTATGCCGGCGATGAGTACGGGATTCTGAATGATTATACCTTTTTGTCCGACCCACTCAAAGCTAAAGACAGCCGTTGGATACATCGATCAAGAAAACGCTGGGAGGCCGCTGAAGACCTGACGGATACGGATACGATCGAGTGGCGGTTTTTCCATGAGATGGTCAACCTTTTCAAATTGCGCAAACAATCGCCGGCACTTAGAAACGGCGGCATGGAACTGGTCGATACCGGCAACCCGCATCTGTTCGCCTATATCCGGGGAGACCGCAAGCAGCGCCTATTGATCATCAACAATTTTTCTGAATTCGCTCAGGTCATGCACTATTCAAAACTGGTGTCGGCCGGTTTGACCAACCACGCGCTTGACATTCTCACCCAACAGCCACTGCCGCCCGGAGAGGATCTCGAACTCGATGGGTATCGTTATGTGTGGATTGATATTTCCGGATAGCAGGAAGACTTCACGGCTTTATCTCCTGACCGGTATCCTCGTTTA
>JAGTUY010000103.1 GCA_018224455.1 Desulfosarcina sp. | reverse complement strand
GGACAGGGCACCGAAGCCCATGCGGGCCATTTCTTCACCCACCACTACGGAATACTGGAAGGGTGCGCCACAGCCACCCATGTCTTCGGGCACGTCGACGCAGAGCATGCCGGCGTTGCCCAGGGTGTTCCACAATTCCCGGGGTACGATGCCGGAGTGTTCCCAGGCTTCGTAATGGGGAATCACCTCGGTTTCCAGGGCCTTGATGACCGATTCCCGGAACATCCCGAGTTCTTCTTTATCAACAACGCTGGTCATGGTTGTCTCCTACCAAAAATATAATTACTTGGGCGCCATGCGCAGCGCGCTGTCCAGGCGGATGACTTCGCCGTTGAGGATCGGATTGCGTACCATCTGGTCCACCAGCATGCCGAATTCCTCGGCCTTGCCCAGGCGCTTGGGGAACGGCAGGGTAGCGGCCAGGCTGTCCTGCACTTCCTGGGGCATGCCGGCCATCATCGGGGTCATGAAAATGCCCGGGGCAATGGTGTTCACACGGATGCCTTCCCGCGCCAGTTCGCGGGCAGACTGCAGGGTCATGGCAACAACGCCACCCTTGGAGGCGCTGTAGGCCGCCTGGCCAATTTGGCCTTCGAAGGCGGCCACCGAAGCGGTGGATATCACCACGCCCCGCTCGCCATCGGCGTTGGGCTCGCGCTGGGCCATGTCGGCGGCAGCCAGGCGCATGATGTTGAAAGTGCCAATCAGGTTGACCTGGATAACCTTGTTGAAGTTCTCCAGGGGCATCGGCCCTTCCTTGCCGAGAATCTTGGCAGCCGGTGCGATACCGGCGCAGTTAACGGCGATACCGCACAGGCCATGGGCATCACGGGCGGCCTTGACGGCAGCTTCGGCGCTTTCAGCGGAAGACACGTCACATTCGATGAATACGCCACCAATGTCCTTGGCCACGGCTTCGCCCTTCTCTTTCGACAAATCGAAAATCGCCACTTTGCAGCCGGCAGCCGCCAGCGCACGAGCAGCGCCTTCGCCAAGACCTGAAGCACCACCGGTTACGATGGCTGGCACACCCTGAAATTCCATGATTATCTCCTGATATCAGCAGCGCCAGCTCAGCGCCCGGGGCCAGCTGACGAACGGTTCGAATTTGGATAGGCGATCAGTCTGTCTCAGTCACCTCCTGGGCGCCATGACATAACCGGGCAGGAAATTTGATAAAAATTGACACGTCGGGGCCACAACACCTGCCGGGCCCGACGCTTACAACTGGCGGTCAAAGCTTTTTGGCGTCGTCCCGCAACACAAACTTCTGAATCTTGCCGGTGGAGGTTTTCGGCAGGTCACTGAACACTATGGTCTTGGGCACCTTGAACTTGGCCATCCGCTCCCGGCAGAAAGCGATAATGTCGTCTTCACTGACATCCCCGGCTTCGGGCTTGAGGGTAACGAAGGCGCAGGGTGTCTCGCCCCATTTCTCATCGGGCCTGGCCACCACGGCGGCTTCCAGAATATCGGGGTGACGGTACAGCACGTCCTCCACTTCGATGGTAGAGATATTCTCGCCACCAGAAATGATGATGTCCTTCAGACGGTCCTTGATCTCTGCATAGCCGTCGGCATGCCAGACCGCCAGGTCTCCGGTGTGGAACCAGCCACCCCGCAAGGCCTCAGCGGTGGCATCGGGGTTCTTCAGATAGCCCTTCATCACGGTGTTGCCGCGCAGGAAAATCTCGCCGATGGTCTTGCCGTCTTTCGGCACTGCTTCCATGGTCTCCGGATCCCCCACCATCATGCCTGCCAGAGTGTGATAACGGACCCCCTGGCGCGCCTTGATGCGGGCGCGGTCTTCCACCGGCAGATCGTCCCATTCGGATTTCCAGGCGCACACGGTGACCGGGCCATACACTTCGGTGAGGCCGTAAACGTGAGTCACCTGGATGCCCATCTCCTCAATGGCTTCGATCACCTTGGCCGGGGGCGCAGCGCCGGCTGTCATTGCCTGCACGGTATGACTGAAGCTGGATTTCAGCGCTTCCGAGGCACCCAAAAGCGTATTCAACACGATCGGTGCGCCACACATATGACTGACCTTGTGCTCGCTGATCAGGTTCAGAATCTTCTCCGGGTCGACCTTGCGCAGGCACACGTGAGTACCGGCAAAAGCGGTAATGGTCCAGGGGAAACACCAGCCGTTGCAGTGGAACATTGGCAGCGTCCACAGGTACACAGGATGCATGCCCATGGACCACACGGCCTGGTTACCCATGGCGTTTTCGTAGGCCCCGCGATGATGGTAGACCACGCCTTTGGGATTGCCGGTGGTGCCGGAGGTGTAGCACAGCGAAATCGCATCCCACTCATCGGCAGGCATCTGCCATTCAAATTCGGGATCGCCACTGGCCAGAAACGCCTCGTAGTCCAATTCGCTCACCTGGGTGCCGCCGCCCCCAAGTTCGGGATCGTTGACGTCAATCACCTGCGGCGGATTATCCAGCAGGCCAACCGCTTCATTGATAACCTCGCCAAACTCCCGATCGGCGATCAGCACCTTGGCCTCGCCATGCTCAAGCATAAAGGCAATGGTCTTCGCGTCCAGGCGGGTATTAAGAGCATTCAGCACCGCGCCCAACATGGGAACACCGAAATGACATTCGAGCATTTCGGGAATATTGGGTAGCATCGCCGCCACCGTATCCCCCTTGCCAACCCCTTTCGTCGACAGGGCGGATGAAAGGCGCCGGCAGCGTTCGTAGGTTTGCTGCCAGTTGCGGCGGGTTTTGCCATGAATCACCGCCGGATACTGCGGATACACGCTGGCAGTACGCACCAGGAAATCCAGCGGTGTCAGGGGCGCGTGGTTTGCATCGGTGGGCGCAAGGCCCTGATCAAAGATCGAAGCCATACAGGTCTCCTGATGTTGTTTTTCTGGATTGGTATCCTGTCCCCATGACTATAGGGCAACGGACCGGTTTTGACACTTCCACCATGCGCCGAAATTTTTTCTGCCTGCCGCCTGAATTCGATTCTGAAAATACTTTACGTTTACGTAAACTTTATCTAACCTAGAT
>JAGTUY010000102.1 GCA_018224455.1 Desulfosarcina sp. | reverse complement strand
CGGCCCCCTGCTCCCAAAGCAGGTGCGCTACCAGACTGCGCTACGCCCCGACATTTTTGTTGCCCTCATACCACTGTTTATAATCGTTCGCAAGCGTGGACCTTTTTTCCCTATTGTACCAGTCCGGGCAGGGCCGTCTCGATGGCCTTGGCCAGTGATGCCGCATACTGGTTCAGCTGCTGTTCGAGCATTTGCCGGTTGGTTGGCGCAGCCGGGTGCATGCAGCCCACTTCCACCAGCACCGCCGGCAGATCGGCTCCCATCAGGGGTACCAGTGGAACGCTGCTGACCGTGACGTTGTCGAATGTTTCGCTGTCGCCCATTGATTGTTTAAGCGTAGCGGCCAGATTTTGGCTTTGATGCTGGTGCCGGATCTGGAGCCGGTCCCATTCCGGCCGGTCGGCATCCGATTCGGCCAGCGAACCTTGGGATGACGTCCCGAAAGGAATCTTCAGCCGTTCATCGTTATGGTAATAGACGGTAGCGGTCCGGCCGCTGCAATAGGGGGCAACCGCCGCGTGGAGGCTGATCATCAGGTCCGCCCGCAGGTGGTTGGCCAAGGCAGCCCGATCCGCCGGTTCCATTTGAACGTCCGCGGTTCGGGTCAGTTCGACCCGGTGTCGTGCTTCCAACAGCGCCGCAATTTTCTGTGCCAGCGCCAGGGTGAACTGCTTTTCGGCAAACTCGTTGCCACGGCCTGCCCCACTGTCGTTTCCCCCATGGCCGGGATCCAGAACGATCACGGCCGCCTGGGAGGGTAAGGCCGGCGGCAACATAAGCCCGACGACCGATAAAAAACCGAGCAGTGTGACCAACGCCCGGGTCCTGAAGATGGTTAAAGGCTTGATCGCGACCATGGGAAGCGTGAAATCCTTGACAGAAGGGTCTATCAATATTATCTAATTCGTTTGATTTTTTTGCAAAGTTTAGTTTATTTGCAAAGAAAGTCAAGTTTCAGGATGGGTTTGGCTAGGTGGGTGATACGATAAATCCACGCGAGAGTGGCGGAATTGGTAGACGCACTGGACTTAGGATCCAGCTCTGGCGACAGAGTGGGAGTTCAAGTCTCCCCTCTCGCACCATGTTTTTAAAGGAGCCCTGATGCCTGTCGCGTCGGGGCGCTTAATTTTTTTACCTGAATCGAGCCGCTTCCGGCGCCGGTCAGCAGCCGCAGCTGCTCCAAAATTGGCTTCATTCAGGGTCCAGAAAGGATGAATATGAAGGTTACCGTTGAAGACCGCAGTTCCGTAAAGAAAGTATTGCACATCGAGATTCCCGAGGCGGATGTGAAACGTGCACTGGATGAGGCTTACCAGGCCCTTAAAAAGACCGCCAAGATCAAAGGATTCCGGCCGGGTAAAACCCCGCGCGGGGTGCTCGAACGGCTATATAAAAAGGAAGTGAATGCCGATGTGACCGGAAAGCTGATCCAGGGTGCCTACGTGGATGCGCTTAAGGAGACCAAGCTGAAGGTTGTCGGCTCACCCAGCGTAGATCCGCCTGAGTTGGCGGGCGCGGGCGACTATTTTTTTGACGCCGAGGTTGAGGTTCACCCGGAGATTACCGATATCGGGTTTACGAACCTGAAGCTGAAAAAGACGCTTTACAAAGCCAGTGACGAAGAGGTGGACGTCCAGATCCAGATGATGCAGAAGAATCTGGCCAAAAGGGAGCCCATCGACGAGGCGCGCCCGGCGCAGAACGGTGATTTCGTGCAGGTGGACTACGAGGGCTTCAAGGACGGTAAACCCTTTGAGGATACCAAGAAAACTGAAAATTTCGTGATCAAGCTCGGCGATGCGCACATTGCCGAAGATTTCGACAAGGGCGTCGTCGATATGAACCCCGGAGACGAGAAGGAAATTACCGTTTCGTTCCCCGAAGATTACTTCAACAAGAAATTGGCCGGTCATACGGTGGACTTTAAGGTCAAACTCAACGAAATCCGCAAAGAGGTGCTGCCGGAGATCGACGATGAGATGGCCAAGCAGCTGGGCCCGTTTACCTCCCTGGATGAGGTTCGCGATAAAATCAAAGAGAACCTGACCCAGGGATACAACAAACGCATCGAGCAGGAGCTCAACGAGCAGATTTTCAGCCAGATCCTTGAAGCGACCGATTTCGAGGTTCCCGATGTGATGGTGGAATATGAACTCAACAGCATCATATCCGATGCGGAGCGGTCCTTTTCTTACCACAACAAGACTTTTGAGGAAGCGGGCATCTCCCGGGAGAGCCTTGCGGAAAAATATCGCGATACCGCCGAAAAGCAGGTTCGCCGCCAGCTGATTCTGGGTAAGATCATCCAGCAGGAAAAGATGGAGCTGGCCGATGCGGACCTGGAAAAAGGGTTCGAAGAGATGGCCGCCACCTACGATCAGCCGGTGGACGTGATCAAGGGGTTCTATGGAAACAGCGGGGACAAGCTGGCGCTTTTTAAGCACGCCTTACTTGAAAAACAGGCGATTAAGCTTATTATGGAAAGGAATGAGATTGAATCGGTGGAACCGGAAAACGAGGCTCCCGAGGCTTCAAAATAGGATGCTTGATTCATCATTGCGGCGGGCGTTGCATTTCAACCGCTGCCGCTGTAAAGTGTACTTGTCGTGCCATCGGCATTAAGTGGGGTCCGGTGTACCGCCGGTGCGCCAAACGATAAACACGACACGGATGTAAAGGAGACAAGAACGTGGCATTGATTCCGATGGTCATCGACCAAACCAGCAGGGGAGAGCGGG
>JAGTUY010000101.1 GCA_018224455.1 Desulfosarcina sp. | reverse complement strand
TGGTCGGGGCGAGAGGATTTGAACCTCCGACCCCTTGAACCCCATTCAAGTGCGCTACCAGTCTGCGCTACGCCCCGACGAGAAAGCAGACGTTTAGCATCATCATCAACCGGTGTCAAGGAGGCAAAGGCAAAAAAGTGAACCCCCAGAGCCAATCTGAGCCGGTGTTGCCGCCGGCCCTCAAACCCGGCGACACCCTTGGCATTGTCGCGCCGGCCAGCCCATTTGATCGAGAATCGTTTGATGCCGGCCTGAGGGTCCTGGAATCGATGAATTTCAAGCTTGTCATTCCGGAATCTATCTTCGATCAAAACGGCTACCTGGCCGGTTCGGACCAGCAACGGGCGGACCTGTTGAACCGGCTGTTTGCCGATCCCGACATTGACGGCATCATCTGCGCCCGCGGGGGATACGGGGCCATGCGCCTTTTGCCCTTGTTGGACGTGGATGCCATCGCCTGCCATCCCAAGGTGTTTGTCGGGTTCAGCGATATCACGGTGTTGTTGGATTCTTTGGTGCAGCGTTGCCGCATGGTCGTATTTCACGGACCGACGGTCACGACCCTGGGCAAGGCTGATCCGTCGACCCGGGATCGTTTTCTGTCGGCGCTGTCAACACCGGAACCGCTGTCGATTGCTACTTCGTCGAGCCAGGTGATTCAATCCGGCATCGCCGCGGGACGGTTTTTTTGCGGCAACCTGACCCTGTTTTGCCACCTGACGGGCACCCCCTTTCAGCCGGATTTCAGCGGCGGCATTTTACTGATCGAAGATCAAGGGGAGGCCCCATACCGTATCGACCGCATGCTGACCCAGATGAGAATGGCCGGCTGCTTCGAGGGCCTTGCCGGCTTGGCCTTGGGGGCATTTACCGACTGCGGATCAGCCGAGGAAGTCCACCGCATCGTCGCCGATCGGCTGGTCGGGCTGGATCTTCCCATTCTGGCTGGATTTGAGGTGGGCCATGAAACGGTCAACATGACGCTGCCTGTGGGCTTGCCCGTCCGGTTGGACACAACCTTCGGAACACTGACCTTTGCAGGACCTGCCGTCCGATAATGGTAGCCAGCGATGAATAGCCCTTCCATTGACGATCTGATGCACCAGGGCCTTTTGGAGCATGTCTTTCCCGGAGCGGTGCTTTTGGTGGGCCACGGCGATACCCGGCTTTTTTTCGAGGCCTACGGGAAGGCCAACCTGTTCTCGGGCCAGCTCATGACCCGGGATGCCGTGTTTGACCTGGCATCGCTGACCAAGCCCCTGGCCACCGCCCTGGCTGTCGCCAGACTGGTTGATCAGGCACGGATCAGTTTGGACCAGCCGGTGGGAGCATGGCTGCCAGAATTGGCCGGCAGCGACAAGGCGACGATTACGGCCCGGCAGCTGCTTTGCCATCAAGGGGGTTTTCCTGCCCACCGTCTTTTTTATATGACGCTGAAAGCCCGTTTGCCGTCGACGCGCAAGGCGGCTGTGCTCGATCTGCTAAAGCTTACCCCATTGTCGTACCGACCGGGGGAGGCGACCCTTTACAGCGATCTGGGTTTCATGCTGCTTTGCCGGCTGGTTGAAGCGGTGGCCGGTTGCCCCATGCATGAATTTCTCAAGGGGGAAATATATGACCCAATGGGATTGAGCGATCTTTTTTTCGTGGACCTCACCCACGGGCATCGGCCCCGCAGGTCGTTTGCCGCCACCGAACTGTGCCCGGTGCGC
Source organism: Desulfosarcina sp. (assembly GCA_018224455.1). Taxonomy (GTDB): domain Bacteria; phylum Desulfobacterota; class Desulfobacteria; order Desulfobacterales; family Desulfosarcinaceae; genus Desulfosarcina. The sequence goes on along the minus strand of JAGTUY010000101.1, from coordinate 16,386 downwards.
AACCGGCTGCTGGTCGGCGAGGTGCATGATGACAATGCCTGGTTTGCCGGGGGTGTTGACGGACACGCCGGCCTGTTCGGCACGGCCGAGGCTGTTTTTCGGCTCCTTCGATGTTTGGTTGCCGATTTTCGGGACCGTTCGTCGGCATCCGTTTTCTCAAAGCAAATCCTTTCCGACATCTTCATCGGAGAGGGTAAACATCCGTTGCCGCTGGGTTTTGACCGACCATCGGTGAAGAATTCCAGCGCGGGCCGTTATTTTTCAGCCAATACCGTGGGGCATCTGGGTTTTACGGGGGTTTCCGTTTGGCTGGACCTGGATAAAGAGGTCTGCATTATCCTACTCACCAACCGGGTGCATCCCTTTCGCTGGAATACCCGGCTGGGTCAGTTCCGTCCCCTTATCCACGACCGGATCATGGAACATTTTGAAATCTAATTGGATTAAAGCCGAATTCATCAAATCAAGTCTTGAAATCACTGGCTGTTTCTGGTAGCGGTGCGTTGAACTCGGTCATTGCGCAGAAAGGCCGGCCCCATTGCCGCTGCCCCTCGTGCAAGACTTGTTTGGCGCTGTTGGGATTTAAAACGAAAAAGAGGCGGCATGAACTTCATCGATTCCATTCTGGGTGTCTTTTCAAGCGATCTGGCTATTGACCTGGGTACGGCCAATACGCTGGTATACGTTAAAGGCAAGGGCATTGTTCTCAGCGAGCCCTCCGTGGTTGCCGTTCGAACGGACAACCGCACCAAAAACCGCGTGCTGGCCGTGGGTATGGAAGCCAAGAACATGCTCGGCCGAACCCCGGGGAACATCGTGGCCATCCGACCGATGCGTGACGGTGTGATCGCCGATTTCGAAGTGACCGAGGCCATGCTGCGACATTTCATCCACAAGGTTCACAACCGGCGGACCTTCGTCCGACCGCGCATCATCATCGCCGTGCCCTCGGGTATCACCCAAGTGGAAAAACGAGCCGTTCGCGAGTCGGCGGAATCTGCCGGCGCCCGCGAGGTGTTTCTCATCGAAGAGCCCATGGCGGCGGCCATCGGCGCCGGACTGCCCATCACCGAGCCCACCTGCAACATGGTGGTGGACATCGGCGGCGGTACCACCGAAGTGGCGGTCATCTCACTGGCCGGGATTGTTTACAGCCGCTCCCTGCGGGTGGCCGGCGACAAGATGGACGAAGCCATCATCCAGTATGTCAAACGCAAATACAACCTGCTCATCGGCGAGCGCACGTCCGAGATCATCAAGACCACCATCGGCAACGCCTACCCGGACCCCAACAAGCTTGAGACCATCGAGGTCAAGGGGCGTGACCTGGTTACCGGTATCCCCAAGATCCTGGCCATTGATTCCGAAGAGATCCGGGAAGCCATTTCCGAACAGATTGAAGCCATCGTGGAAACGGTGAAGATTGCTCTCGAACAGACGCCGCCGGAGCTGGCCGCCGACATCGTGGATCGGGGTATCGTGCTCACCGGCGGTGGTGCATTGCTGAAGAACCTGGACAAGCTGCTCAGAGAGGAGAGCGGGCTCCCCATCACGGTTACCGAAGATCCGCTGTCCACTGTGGCTTTAGGCTCCGGCAAAATGCTGGACAGCCTGGAAATCCTCAAACAGATCGTCATCGTTTAACGGGCCCCATGTTTTCCAAAAGGATGATTCTGGTTGCCTTGGTGATCGTTCTGGTTGCGGTGAATATCATCCTTCTGACCATAACCGGCAAACACACCCAGGCCCCTTCCGGTCTCGGCCGGGGGGCCCTTGTCATTGTTTCTCCCTTCCAGAAACAGTTCACTGCTTTTTTTGATTCCTTAAAAGACACATGGAATCAATACTTCTACCTGGTCTCCACGGCCGAAGAGAACCAGCGACTGAAAAAGGCGCTGGGGCAGAGCCTGGAGCAACTCAACCGCTACAGCGAAACCGAAATAGCCAACGACCGGCTCCGCCATCTGCTAGGCTTTGAAAAAGAGATTCCGCAGCCAATGATCGCCGCCCAGGTGGTGGGCAAGGATCCGTCTGCCTGGTCGAAGACCATCATTGTGGACAAGGGGACCCGGGACAGCGTCCGGCAGGGCGCACCCGTGGTGATCCCCGAGGGGATTGTCGGCGTGGTTGTCGAGGCGTCGGCCCGGTATGCCAAGGTGCTCCTGCTGACTGATCCCAACAGTGCCGTGGATGCTCTGGTGCAGCGAACCCGGGCGCGGGGCATTGTCAAGGGTGGAGGGGCCGATTACTGCGTATTCGACTATGTCCTGAGAAAGCATGAGATCAGTGTGGGGGACATCGTGGTTTCTTCCGGCCTGGACGGCGTGTTTCCCAAAGGGTTTCGCGTGGGGCGTATTTCCGAAATCGTTCGCCAGAATGCCGGTATCTTTCAGCAGGTGTCGGTGACCCCAACCGTTGATTTCGAGATCCTCGAAGAGGTGCTTATCATTTCCGAACCGGCTTACGAAAGTCCTCCCGGGGAATTATGATTTACGGCTATCATCTGATCATTTGCCTGTTCTTGATTATTTTTCAGACGACGCTGCTGGTTGGCGGCAAAGCGGTGCACCTTTACGACCTGATGGCTCCGTTCGTGGTTTATCTGGGGGTTTACCACCTGCCGCGCGGGGCACTCCCGGTTCTCGTTTTCAGTGGGTTGGCCATGGACGGCATCTCCGGCGGTGTATTCGGCGTTCATCTGACCGCCTATCTGTGGATGTACGTGGGCGTGCGCTGGGCCACCCAGTTCCTGCAAGTGGGCAATGTGATTCTACTGCCGCTGCTGGTCGCCGCCGGCGTCCTTTTCGAGAGCTTGGTGGTGGCTTTCTCCGCGGTGGTTTTGACGTCGGCGCCCTGGCCGGTGGAGTCCGTCTTCCCCGTGGTTTCCGGGCAGGTGCTGTGGGGGGCGGTGACCGGTCCTTTTCTGATGCTATTTTTCATCCGCGGACAAAAAGTTGCCGATCGGGCAATAAAATCCATCTATGCGGAAAAAGGCCCGTTGAGGACACCTTGACCAACTATCTGGACAATGTGGACAGCGACTGGTTCAGCAAGCGGCTGAGCGCTGCCCTGACGCTAGTCATTGCCGCTTTTGTGGTGCTGATCGCCCGCCTGCTGTTCCTTCAGGTGATCGAAGGCGGTGAGCTTCGGCGGTTGTCGGAGATCAACAGCATTCGGTTAAGAAGTGTGGATGCACCCCGTGGGTTGATCTATGATATCCATGACCGGCTCATGGCCGACAACCGGCCTTCCTATGACCTGAGCATCACCGTCAAAGACGCCCATCCCCTTGATCAGACCATTGAAAAGCTATCCCGCTATACGGGCATCGACGAAGCGCAGTTTTGGGAGAGCCTGGAGAAAGCCAAGGGGACCCGTGCATACAAACCCGTTCTGCTCAAACCCGATATCGGTCGGGATGCCCTGGCAGCCATCGAGGTGAACCGATGGGACCTGCCTGGTATTCTGGTCAACGTTTCGTCCCGGAGGGATTATATTTTCAGCCCCAGCTCGGCTCATCTCCTGGGCTACATGGGGGAGATCAGCGTCGAGGAACTGAAGAACAAAATTTACAGCGACTGTAAAAGCGGTGATTTTATCGGAAAATACGGTATCGAGCGGGTCAGGGAAGATTGGCTTCGCGGCAAGCGTGGCGGCCAGCAGGTCGAGGTCAACGCCACCGGTCAGGTGGTTCGGGTGCTCAGTACGGTGGGGGCAACCCCAGGATACAATATCGTTTTATCCATCGACCAGTCCCTCCAGCTGACGGCGGAGCAGTTGCTGTCGGACCAGGCCGGAGCGGCCGTGGCGGTGGATCCATCCAACGGTCAGGTCCTGGCCATGGCATCCAGCCCCTCCTTCGACCAGAATGCCTTTATTTCCGGTATGTCGCACGACGCCTGGAACGCCTTGATATCGGATCCCTTGCATCCCTTGGAAAACAAAGCCATCCAGGCCGAATACCCACCGGCGTCTACCTACAAGATCATCGTTGCCGCTGCCGGGCTCGAAGAGGGCGTTATCGATGAAAACACCTCCCATTTCTGTCCCGGCTTTCTCAAATTCGGCAACCGGACCTATCGGTGCTGGAAGAAGTGGGGACACGGCGAGGTGGATGTCTTAAAGGCCTTGGGCGAATCATGTGACGTCTATTTTTACAAAGTGGGGCTCGAACTCGGCGTGGAACGCCTGGCATGGTACGCGAGTGCCTTTGGCCTGGGGGAGCCCACCGGCGTCGATCTGGATAACGAAGATGGCGGCCTGGTTCCAACTGCCCAGTGGAAGAAAAAAAGGGTGGGCGTTTCCTGGCAAAAGGGCGAAACCCTGTCCGTGGCGATCGGCCAGGGGTTTAACCTGGCAACCCCTTTGCAGATGGCCATGGTGGCTGCTGCTGTTGGCAACGGGGGTGTGCGTTATCGACCCATGATCGTCAGAACCATCCGGACTGCGGACGGGCAGACCATGTACGAGAGTGTCCCCGAGATCGCGGGACGGCTGCCAATCAGCGCAAAAAACCTGTGGCTGGTGAGAGAGGGACTGTTCAAGGCCGTCAATGATCGGCACGGGACCGCGTGGCAAAGTCGGTTGGAGGGAATGGGCATGAGCGGCAAGACAGGGACCGCGCAGGTTGTCGGACGGCGGGACGATGACGCCAACGGTGAAAATGAATGGGGATCGATCAAGGACCACGCCTGGTTTGTAGCCTATGCACCCCGGGAAAATCCCAGGATTGCCGTGGCGGTGATCGTCGAGCACGGAGAGCATGGCTCCAGTGCGGCTGCTCCGGTGGCGGCCGAAATGATCCGGTTTTATCTATCCGGAGGCCAGCCCAAAGGCGATGGGCCCTTGGCGGTTGCGCCGGCATCATCTGCAGAAGGAGATTGACCCATGTTCGATAGACGATTGCTGCAATGCTTTGACTGGGGGCTCCTGGCGCTCACCCTTTGCATCGGAACCGCTGGGTTGGTGGTGCTGTACAGTGCCGTATCCGCCAGTGCAGTCGAGCCGGATTTAACCCTGTTCAGAAAACAGCTGATCTGGTATGGTGTCGGCTTTGGAGCCATGATTTTCTGCTTTTTATTTGACTACAAACAGTTCGAACGCTTGGCCAATTTCATCTACCTGGCATCTGTTGGTTCATTGATGGCAGTGCTGTATTTCGGCAAGTACGTAAGCGGAGCCCGGCGCTGGCTCTCCATGGGCCCCTTCACCCTCCAGCCTTCCGAAATGGCTAAGGTCGCGGTTATCATCGTCCTGGCCCGTTACTTTGCCAAGCTTATCAATACCGACGGGCTCACCCTCCGTGACCTGATGGTACCGGCGTTTCTCACCACGGTGCCCTTTGTTCTGATTGTCCGCCAGCCGGACCTGGGCACGGCCATGGTGATTGCGCTGATTGCCGGGGCCATGACCCTTTTTGCCAAGATCGAGCGCAGGGCGCTGAGTTGGCTGATAGCCACCTTTGCCATGCTGGTTCCGCTGGTCTGGTTTTTTTTGCGTGGATACCAGAAGCAGCGTATCCTGACCTTCTTGAATCCGGACCGGGATCCGCTGGGTGCAGGTTACCATATCATCCAATCAAAAATTGCCATCGGATCGGGTATGCTCTCCGGTAAGGGGTTTTTAAAGGGTACGCAAAACGCGCTTTCTTTCCTGCCGGAACAGCATACTGACTTCATTTTTTCGGTCCTGGCCGAAGAGTGGGGACTGATGGGGTCGTTGTTGGTGGTCATTCTGTTTTTGATTGTCATTGCCTGGGGACTGAGCATTGCCGGCCGTTGCCGGGATCCCTTCGGCACCATGCTGTCCGTGGGGGTGACCGCCATGATCGCCTGGCAGGTGTTGATCAACATCGGAATGGTCATGGGACTCATGCCGGTGGTGGGGGTGACCCTGCCTTTTGTGAGTTATGGTGGATCGTCGATCATCACCATGATGATCGGCATCGGCCTGCTCATGAATGTGAGCATGCGCCGATTCAAATTTGAATAACCGCCACAGGCGGTCATCGCGGTCGGGATGTGAAAACTGTGTTATTCAAGCGTAAACAGGGGGATGCGATGAAAAATAAAGAGAGTGCAGACCATATTTCCACATTGCTGGGTGTCGGAACCACCATCGAAGGGACCCTGTCATTTAAAGACACAATCCGGCTGGATGGTGCGGTCAGTGGCAAAATCGTTTCCGAGAAGGGTACGGTGATTATCGGTGAGCGGGCGGTGGTGGAGGCACAAATCCGCGTGGGAACAGCCATCGTCAAGGGAACCGTCAATGGGCATATCCAGGCCGCCGAGCGAATCGACGTCTATCCTCCGGCCAAAATCACTGGGGATATTCAGGCGCCGGTGATTTCCATTGAAACGGGCGTCCATTTTAACGGGAAGTGCAGCATGACCAAACCAGAACCGCTACCGATTGAAAAAAAAATGGAAGAAACAGCGCCCGAAGAAAAGAAATCCGCATGACGGATTAATTATAAAAAACCTTTGACATCTCGGCGATACGGATGGTATAGACCGCCGGAGTTCGCACCTTTCGTAAGTCATATCATTTATTTGCAATATATTGTTTTTTGGGGATATTTAACCCACCTTCAACGGAGGCTCTTAGATGGTAAGCGTCGATGGATCCATAGTCTTGCAAATTGCGAATTTTTTACTGTTGATTTGGATTTTGAACATGGTGCTCTACAGACCCATTCGAAAAATACTGCTGGAGCGAAAAGAAAAAATGGTCGGCATGCAGTCCGATATCGACGGGTCCGCCCAGCAGGTCAGATCAAAAGAAGACGCATATGCCGATGGGGTCCGCCAGGCCCGTGCTGCCGGCCAGAAGGAGAAGGAGATGCTGATGCAGGCGGCTGCGGATGAAGAAAAGGCGATCATCGGCAAGATCAACGAAACCGCCCAGGCCGACCTCAAGGCGGTCAAGGAAAAAATCACCCAGGAGATGGGCACCGTCAAGGCCGCGCTCGAAGATGAAATTGACGCATTTGCGGATGCGATTGGACAAAAAATATTGGGGAGGACTGCTTAATGAACGTTCCAATTTTCAGCGGGAAGCACCGCCTTAACGCTGGGTGGATGTTGCCACTCGTGTTGGTTGCCCTGCTTACATGTGCGAGCGCCGCTGTTTTTGCATCGACTGATGCTGAACACGGCGATGCGGCTGCCACGGATGGGCATGGTGATGGAGGCGGGCACGGTGAAGCAGGCGCCAAAGGGTGGGTGGCAACAGACACCTATCGGGTGATGAATTTTTCAGTCCTGGCCATCGGACTCTTTCTGGTTCTTAAAAAGCCGGCCTCCCAGGCCCTGGGTGGACGCATCCAAGGCATCAAAGAGCAGTTGGCGGAATTGGAAGCAAAGAAGAAGGAGGCGGAAGCCAAACTGGCCGAGTACGATGCCAAAATGGCTGACCTGGACAAAGCATCCGAAGCCATGCTGGCCGAGTACCTGAAGCAGGGTGAAGACGCCAAAACCAGGATTCTGAAGGAGGCCGAGGCTGCTGCAGAGCGGCTCAAAGAGCAGGCCAACAAGAATATCGAGCACGAATTCTTGCAGGCCAAAACCGAGCTCAAGGCGATAATCGTGGAAAAGGCCCTGGCAAAGGCCGAGGCGATCATCAAGGAGAAGATCAACTCGGAAGACCAGGAAAAACTGGTGGATGAATACTTAGAGAAGGTGGTGGCATAGTGAAGAATCTGGCGATTGCAAGGCGGTATGCCAAAGCGCTCCTGCTGATCGGCAAAGAGGACGGGAAAACCGAGACCTACCGGGAAGAACTGGGTGCTTTCGCTGATCTGATCGAGCAGGAAAAGAGCCTTCAACAGGTGCTGGTCAATCCGCTCTACGACGCGGATGGTCGCAAAAAGGTCTTGATGACCGTAATGGATAAATTGAATTTATCTCGGACCATGGCCACATTTCTTCTTTTCCTGTTCGACAAGGGGCGGATCGGGTTTTTGAGCAACATCAATGACTTTTTTAAGAATTTTGCCGATGAACTCAAAGGCGTCGCCCGGGCCAGCCTGGTTTCGGCCACGGAACTTTCATCCGAAACCGTTGATAAAATTCGGTCAGCCCTGTCCAAGCGGACAGGTAAGGATATCATTCTGAAGGTTGAGCAGGATCCGGAACTGATCGGCGGCATTGTGACCCGCATCGGTGATCTGGTTCTGGACGGCAGTGTGAGGACGCAGTTGCTCAATATGAGAGAATCTTTAAAAAGGGGTGAGCGTGTCTAATGGAACTAAGAGCCGAAGAAATAAGTCAGATTATCAAAGAGCAGATCACGGACTATGACAAGAAGATCGAACTGAGCGAAACCGGTGTCGTACTCTCAGTGGGCGACGGTATTTCCCGCGTCTACGGCCTGGAAAAGGTCATGGCACTCGAACTGGTGGAGTTCCCCGGCGGCGTCCTTGGTCTGGTGCTCAACCTGGAAGAGGACAATGTGGGTATCGCCATCATGGGTGATGACTCCGGCATCAAAGAGGGCGACATGGTCAAACGGACCGGTAAAATCGCCCAGGTGCCCGTGGGCGAAGCGGTGCTTGGCCGCGTGGTTTCCGGCGTGGGTGAACCCATCGACGGCAAGGGTGCCATCGACACCTCGGAGACCCGCCGCGTGGAGATGGTGGCCCCGGGTGTTATCGCCCGAAAATCGGTGCACGAACCCTGCTACACCGGACTCAAGGCGGTTGACGCCATGACCCCCGTGGGCAAGGGCCAGCGTGAGCTGATCATCGGCGACCGGCAGATCGGCAAGACCGCGGTGGCCGTGGATGCCATCCTGGCCCAGAAAAACACAGACGTTTATTGTATTTATGTGGCCTGCGGTCAGAAAAAATCCACCGTTGCCCAGGTGGCCGCCATTCTCGAAAGGGAAGGGGCCATGGAATACACCACCATCGTGGCCGCCTGTGCCTCCGACCCGGCGACCCTGCAGTACCTGGCTCCTTACGCCGGATGCGCCATGGGAGAATACTTCCGCGACAAAGGCCAGCACGCCCTGATCATTTACGACGATCTTTCCAAGCAGGCCGTCGCTTATCGCCAGATCTCCCTGCTGCTCAGACGACCGCCGGGACGCGAAGCCTACCCCGGCGATATTTTCTACAACCACTCCAGACTGTTGGAACGCAGCGCCAAGCTCAGCGACGAACTCGGTGGCGGTTCCCTGACGGCCCTGCCGATCATCGAGACCCAGGCCGGTGACGTTTCCGCCTACATTCCGACCAACGTGATTTCCATTACCGATGGTCAGATTTACCTCGAACCGGCGCTGTTTTTCGCCGGCGTCCGTCCAGCGATTAACGTCGGCCTGTCGGTTTCCCGCGTTGGCGGTGCCGCCCAAACCAAGGCCATGAAGAAAGTGGCCGGTACCCTGCGCCTGGATATGGCCCAGTTCCGTGAACTGGAGGCTTTTGCCGCCTTCGGCAGCGACTTGGATGCCGCCACCCAGCGTCAGCTTACCCGTGGGGCGCGCCTGATACAGGTGCTTAAACAGCCCCAGTACAAGCCCCTTTCACACGAAAAGCAGGTCACCATCCTTTACGCGGCGACACGCGGGTATTTGGACAAGTTCCCCACCGACGTCGTCGCCAAGTATGAAGCCGGTCTCTATCCCTTCGTCGAAGAGCGCTACCCGCAGATTTTTTCCAAACTGGAAGAGGCTCAGGATATTACGAAGGAGATCGAAGAACTGCTTAAGACCGCCCTCGAGGCCTATAATGAAGAATTTAAAGACACCATCAAATAAGGCTTTTGGAAAACTGCTGAACTCAGCCCACATGCGATAAGGACGTAAACTTTATGCCAACGTTAAAGGAAGTCCAGTTAAAAATCCAGGGTGTCAAGAAGACCAAGCAGATCACCAAAGCCATGAACATGGTGGCAACCTCGCGGTTGCGCGGTGCGCAGGGGGCGATGGACGGATTTCGCCCCTATGCCGAAAAATTTACTGAAGTCCTTGGCAGCCTGGCGGAAAAGGCCGGTGATGAAGCCAGCCCGTTGCTGATTCCCAAAGAAGACGTCAAAAAGATCCATGTGGTCTTGTGTACGTCCGACCGGGGATTGTGTGGCGGCTTTAACATCAACCTTACCGATCGAACAAAAAAATACCTCAAAAACCACCCAACTGCCGGCGCAGCATTTTCTTTCACCTGCTTCGGCAAGAAGGGGCGAGACTGGTGTCGAAAGAACAACCAAAAGATCGTCGATGCGCATCTCGGCGTCGTCGGCAGCAAGTTCGGCTTCAACGTTGCCTCGACTGCCGGTAAAAAACTGGTGGACGGTTTTCTGGACGGCCAATACGATGAAGTCTATATCGTCTATTCTGAATTCGTGAGTATGGCCAAGCAGCTCCCGGTACTTCAGAAACTGCTGCCCATTCCGCCCATCGAAAAAGATGAAACGGAAGATGGCGGTTCTGCGGAATACCAGGCCGAACACATCTGCGAACCATCGCCGGAAGAACTTCTCGGCGATCTGCTGCCGCGCAACGTTTATGTTCAAATTTACCGGGGATTGCTGGAAACATCCACCAGCGAACATGCCGCCCGGATGACCGCCATGGATAACGCCACCAAGGCGTGCAACGATATGATCGACAGTTTGACCCTCGCTTACAACAAAGCCCGACAGGCAAGCATTACTGCGGATCTGATGGATATTGTCGGCGGCGCCGAGGCCCTCAAGGGGTAAAACACATTTTAGGAGGCTGTAAATGGCACAGAATATTGGTAAAATCACGCAGGTTATGGGACCTGTCGTAGACGTTGAGTTTGAACAGGCGCAGCTGCCGAATATCCTCACTGCACTGTTGATCACCAACCCGACCATCAATGACGAAGAAGACAACTTGGTGGTTGAGGTTGCCCAGCATCTCGGCGACAATGTGGTGCGTACCATCGCCATGGACGTTACCGATGGGTTGGTCCGTGGTATGGCGGTAAAAGATACGGGTTCTCCTATTATGATGCCCGTGGGCGAAGCCAGCCTGGGCCGTGTGCTCAACGTCGTCGGACGCCCGGTGGACGGCCTGGGACCGGTCAGCCAGGAAAAAATGATGCCCATCCACCGCCCGGCACCGCTGTTCACCGAGCAGGACACGGAAGTCCGCGTGCTTGAAACCGGCGTTAAGGTGATCGACCTGCTGGTTCCCTTTCCCCGTGGTGGAAAAATGGGGATGTTCGGCGGCGCCGGCGTTGGCAAAACCGTTATCATGATGGAGATGGTCAACAACATCGCCATGCAGCATGGCGGGATTTCCGTGTTTGCCGGTGTGGGCGAGCGTACCCGCGAAGGCAACGACCTGTACCACGAAATGAAGGAATCCGGTGTTCTCCCCAAAGCGGCACTGGTATACGGTCAGATGACCGAACCGCCGGGAGCACGTGCACGGGTGGCTCTTTCCGCCCTAACCTGCGCGGAATATTTTCGCGACAAAGAGGGCCAGGACGTGCTGATTTTTATCGACAACATCTTCCGCTTCACCCAGGCCGGCTCCGAAGTGTCAGCCCTTCTCGGCCGCATGCCTTCCGCGGTGGGTTACCAACCCACGCTGGCTGTCGACCTCGGTGGCCTGCAGGAGCGCATCACATCAACGGACAAGGGTTCTATCACCGCCGTGCAGTGCGTTTATGTGCCTGCTGACGACTTGACCGACCCGGCGCCGGCCACCACTTTTGCCCACCTCGACGGAACCGTGGTGTTGTCACGTCAGATCGCCGAGCTCGGCATTTATCCTGCGGTGGACCCCCTGGACTCAACCTCGCGGATCCTGGACCCCATGGTCATCGGTGAAGAGCATTACCTGGTCTCCCGGCAAGTTCAGAACATGCTGCAAAAATACAAGGAACTGCAGGACATCATTGCTATCCTTGGCATGGAGGAACTCTCCGACGAAGACAAACTCACCGTGCAGCGTGCCCGAAAGATCCAGCGTTTCCTCTCCCAACCGTTCCACGTGGCTGAAACCTTTACCGGCAAAGCCGGCAAATACGTCAAGGTCGAAGACACGGTCCGTGCGTTTAAAGAGATCTGTGAAGGTGTGCATGACAGCATTCCCGAACAGGCCTTTTACATGAAGGGCGGAATCGAGGAAGTCCTTGAAGCGGCCAAGGAAATGGCCGAGGCTTAATGGAGAGAAAGAGGTAATACATGGCTGAAAGCATTAGACTCGAAGTGGTTACCCCCGAAAAATCTGTTGTCAGTGAAAGTGTCCAGATTGTCATGGCTCCCGGTTCAATGGGTGAGTTCGGTGTGCTTAGCGGTCATACCCCCTTTCTGACCACACTGAAGACCGGCTCCCTTAAATATAAGGACGAAAGTGGCCGCGAGCGGTTCGTCTTCGTCAGCAGCGGGTTCGCCGAAGCCCTTCCTGACCGTGTGACGGTTCTGGCTGAATCAGCGGAGCGACGCAAGGATATCGATTTACAGCGGGCCCAGTCCGCAGTGGAACGTGCCGAAAAGCGTCTTCAATCCGGCGATAGGGATGTCGATTACATTCGTGCCAAAGCAGCGCTGCTTCGCGCCATCAGCCGGATACAGCTCGCCCAAACACGCTGACGATAAACCGCGAAAATGGGTGTACGGCGCTGTGAAAATCAAAGGGGTGAACCGGACTCGGTTTGCCCCTTTTCCGTCGGTTTTAAAAACCGGATTTCGGATCACTCAATTTTCGCCAAAATCAATATGATCGTCCCGTTAAATCGCTGCCCGTTGGATTTGACCTTTGATTAAAAGCCCTTGACTTAAAAACCGTTGGCTGGTTATATTGAAACACGAAGGAAAACGAATATGCTGGATATAGATGCAATATTACAACAATTCGAACTGATTGAAAAAAAAGTAGAGCACGTTGTTCAGGCCCGCAAGCAGCTTCAGAAAGAAAATGAAGATCTGAACAATCGAATTGGACAGCTTGAAAACTTGATACAGGAAAAAGCCGGGGCCGAAAAGAAACACGAGGAATTGACGGCACTCGTCAGATCAAAAATTGACAGCCTGATCGGAAGACTAGAAGGGATTTCAAAGGAATAGAAAGCCGACCTGCGGGATTTTTAGGAACGGACGCCAATTGCAACAAACGGTTACACTGCAAATATTTGGTCGCAAATTTACTTTTCAGACAGAATCCGGTGTGCCCGATGCAGAAAAGGTGGCAGCGCACTTCCAGGATGCCGTCCAGAAGGTTCAATCTCAATTTGACGGCAAACCGGTTAATGTCGATAGAGAAACGATTTTGGTCCTAACGGGGCTGAATATTGCCAGCGAACAGTTTAAACGCGAAGAACGTTATCACCAATTTTTTAATCGTATGACCAAAAAATCTGCAGTGGTTCTCAGTGAACTGGAAAAAGCGATCGTTTAACGTCCTGAAGCAAAAACGGTTTTAAAAGTGGTTTGTGTTGCTACCGAAGCGATCACCGACGTTAAGCACTGTTTCTTATAACCTGGACTGACAAACGGCGTATCGAATCAACCCCTGCCGTGTTCGTGATTGGATAGTGAACTTTGACCCAACACTTACTTATCGGGAACCTTCACTAGTTTTGGTGAGCAAGTTCTGCCCGTACAGAAAAGCCTAAAGAAACTACAAGGTGCCCACCTGATCCTTTGGATCAAAGACCGGCCAACACGGCACAATGGTGGGGGTTCCACTCCCGCTTTTCAACTGCCTTCCCTCGCTTCCGCGTAAGCTTAGCTCGCCTGGCTGTTTCCTTTTTCATTCATTGTGAGCAACATGGGTATCATCTGGTTGTCAGGTGATAAACCTCTACATATATAATGTTTAGGAATCGGAGATTCACATGGACATATATACCATTATTATTGCTGCGGGATCGGCTGCTATCGGCTGTGTTGTGGCACTCTTGCTCAAAGGCGCGCTGGGATCAAAGAAACTCAAGAACGCTGAAAACGAAGCAGGCTTAATCTTAAAAGGGGCCAAAGCCAAGGCGGACAGTTTGATCAAGGAGGCGGGCGTTGAAGCCAAGGATCTCCTGTTCAAGATGAAAAGCGATTTCGAAACGGAAGCCAAGGAAACCCGTTCGGAATTTAAAAAGGCGGAGCATCGCTTGATTCAAAAAGAGGAAAATATTGACCGAAAGACCGATTTGATTGATCAGCGTGAAAAGGAAATTGTCGAAAAAGAACAGTCCCTTTCTGATCGCGACAAGACCCTTGCCCACAAAGAAGAAAAATACAATACCCTGCTATCGGAACAAAAAGCGCAATTGGAAAGGATCTCTACCTTGACCGCGGATCAGGCCAAAGAATTGCTGATCCGTGCCATGGAAAATGAAGCCCGCTACGAAGGTGCCAAACTGATCAAACGCATCGAAAACGAGGCCAACGAGGAGGCGGATAAAAAGGCCAAAAAAATCATCGCCACCGCCATCCAGCGTTATGCCGGTGATTTCGTTGCCGAACGGACGGTGTCGGTGGTCCAGTTGCCCGGTGATGAAATGAAAGGGCGGATCATCGGCCGTGAGGGCAGGAACATACGCGCTATCGAAGCTGCCACGGGCATTGATTTGATTATTGATGATACGCCGGAGGCGGTTATCCTTTCCGGCTTCAATCCGGTCCGTCGTGAAATCGCTCGATTAGCGCTGATCAAGCTGATTTCAGACGGTCGAATCCATCCTGCCCGCATCGAGGATGTAGTCAAAAAAGCGGGTCAGGAGGTGGATACGGCCGTTAAGGAAGCCGGCGAACAGGCCGCTTTTGATTTGGGTGTCCACGGCATCCATGCCGAATTGATAAAATATCTGGGACGGTTGAAATACCGTACCAGCTATGCCCAGAATGTGCTTCAGCATTCAGTGGAGGTAGGCGTGATGTGCGGCATTATGGCCGCTGAACTGGGTCTGAAGGAGAAGGTCGCGCGGCGCATGGGGCTGCTTCACGATATCGGCAAGGCGATTGACCATGAAGTTGAGGGTCCCCATGCGGTGATCGGATCGAAGCTGGCCAAAAAGTTTGGTGAAACGCCCGATGTCGTGCATGCCATCGGCGCCCACCACGAAGATATCCCCCCATCATCTGTTTACGCCTTGTTGGTGCAGGCGGCAGACGGACTTTCAGGAGCGCGGCCCGGGGCCAGAAAGGAGCTGCTGGAAAATTATATCAGGCGCATCGAGGACCTCGAAGGCATTGCCAATGGATTTCAGGGCGTGGCAAACACCTATGCGATCCAGGCGGGTCGAGAAATTCGTGTGATTGTGAAAAGCGATAAGCTGTCGGACGAAGAATCAGTGCTGTTGAGTCGTGATATTGCCAAAAAAATAGAAGAATCACTGACATTTCCCGGACAAATCAAGGTCACGGTGATCCGGGAGACGCGCGCGGTTGAATATGCTAACAAATAAACCGGCCGTGGTGCCTGTCAACGCTTATTTCAAAAGGCTGATATGAAATGGAAAACGTTCTGGATACACTAACAGCGCGCGGTTTTGTGGAACAGACGACCCACGATGATGCCTTGCGCGACTATCTGGGCTCTAAACAGGTCACCTGCTATATCGGTTTTGACCCGACAGCCGCCAGCCTTCACGTGGGCAGCCTGGTCCCGATCATGTCCTTGGCCCATATGCAGCGAAACGGACATCGGCCCATCGCTTTGGTGGGCGGTGGAACCGGGCTCGTCGGGGACCCCAGCGGAAAGACCGAAATGCGCAAACTCCTCACAGAGAAAGATGTGCTGACCAATGTGGAAGGGCTCAAAAAACAACTGTCCCGGTTTATCGATTTTTCAGACAATAAAGCCATTATGGTCAACAATGCAGACTGGCTGACCCAATTGGCATACATCCCGTTCTTAAGAGATATCGGCCGGCATTTTTCCGTCAATCGAATGATCAAGGCGGAAAGCTACAAAATGCGTCTGGATTCAGAGGAGGGACTGAGTTTCATTGAGTTTAACTACATGGTTCTTCAGGCTTACGATTTCCTCGAACTGCGCAAGGGCTATGACTGCCGCCTTCAGATGGGGGGAAGCGACCAGTGGGGTAACATCGTGGCCGGGATTGATCTGATTCGGCGTGTTGAGGGCGAAAGCGCCTTCGGCATCACCTTCCCACTGATCACCACCGCCGGTGGCGCGAAGATGGGCAAAACCGCAGCTGGCGCCGTCTGGCTAGACCCCGATCGAACCTCGCCGTACGATTATTTTCAGTTCTGGGTGAATACGGACGATCGGGACGTGATGCGTTTTTTGGCCCTTTTCACCTTTCTTCCTTTGGATGAAATTCAATCTGTTGCCTCTCTCCAGGGAGCAGATCTGAATGCGGCTAAATCGATCCTCGGCTTCGAGGCGACCCGCTTGGCGCATGGCGACGAAGAAGCCCTGAAAGCTTATCAATCCGCCTCTTCGATG
>JAGTUY010000100.1 GCA_018224455.1 Desulfosarcina sp. | reverse complement strand
TTCGGTCTTGGGGATAAGCGTGACGATCAGCACCACGGCCAGGGCCACCAGGACGACGGCAACCACGACGCGCGACCACACCCGGCGGCACATCCAGTCGACAAATCCGACTATGGCGCAGACGAACCCACCGGCCGCTCGGGTGGCCGAGAACATCCGTTGGCGCGCTTCCGGTTTTTTTTTCTCCACGCGGCCCAGGATCAGTGCACAAAGGGTGGGAATGCCGGTAATCGAAATCAGCAGGCTCAGGGCGACGGCGCTGGAAATGGCAATGGCGATATCACGAAACAGCTGGCCGGCCTCCTCTTCGACAAACACGATGGGCAGGAACACCGCGATGGTGGTCAGGGTGCTGGCCAGCACCGCTCCCCACACCTCGGTGGTGCCGTCAAAGGCGGCCTGGATGCGGCCTTTACCCATCTCCCGGTGGCGGAAGATATTCTCGAAGACCACGATGGAGTTGTCCACCACCATGCCCACGGCAAAACTCAGCCCGGCCAGGCTGACCACGTTGATATTGCGGCCGGCCAGGGTCATGAAGAGAAAGGTGCCCACTACGCTGATGGGAATGGCGGCGGAGACCACCACGGTCCCGGCAATGTTGCGCAGAAACAGAAGCAGCACCGTAACCGCCAGGATCGATCCGACCATCAGGTTCTTCTTGACCAGGTTGATGGCGTCGTAGATGTAGGTGGTCTCGTCGTAAACCTGTTCGATGGACAGGTGCCGGTCTTTAAGGATCCCGCCATTGAGTTCGGCCAGGGCGGTCTTCAAGCGGTCCATGACCAGCAGCACGTTGGTGCCCGGCTCCCGCACGGCGCTTATGACGATGGTGGTCACGCCGTCATGGCGCACCACCACGGACGGCGTTTCATGGCCCAGACGAACCAAAGCCACGTCCTTGACCGCCACGGGGATACCGTCAACCCGCCGGATGATCACGTTGGCCACGTCTTCGGGGCTCTGATACTCACCCACGGTGCGGGCGATATACCGGCGCTTGCCCTCGTCAAAGTCGCCGGCGCTGATGGTCTTGTTCTCCACCCCCAGGGCACGGATCAGATCCGGCACCGTGATCCTTCTGGAAGCCATGGCTTCCACGTCCACCACCACCTGCATCTCACGCTTCTTGCCGCCGTGAATGTTGACCGAAGAGATGCCGGTAAGCCTTTCCAGCCAGGGCTGGACCTCTTCGTCGAGAAAATCGTATTCCTCTTCCAGGTTGCCCCGGTAGCCGTCTTCGGCCATGAGCACCATCCAGGCGATGGCCTTTTCGAAGCGGCCGCCGGACTTGATGATGGGCCGGTCCACGTTGTCCGGGTAACTTTTGACCTGTTCCATCTTGTTGGAGACCCGCAGCAAGGCTTCGTCGATATCCGTGCCGATCTCGAATTCCAGGCTGATATAACTCAGGCCGTCCTGGCTTTCGCTCTTGATCTCGGTCAGGCCGTTTAAGCTTTTCAACTCCTTTTCCTGGACTTCGGTGACCTCGCGCTCGACCTCTTCCGGGCTGGCCCCGGTCCAGGTGGTCTGGATAGACACTTCCGGCAGATCCACATTGGGCGTCAGCTGAATGGGAATCCGCAGCAGGGACAGGAAACCGAAGAGCAGCAAAAGGATTGCGCCCACCGATACCGTTACCGGCTTTTTAATGGATAGATCGACTATCTTCATAATTCGGATGTCCGATGTCGGAGGTCAGATGACCAAAGTCAGTCCTCAGTCCTCAGTCCTCAGTCCTCTGTCCTCAGTCCTCTGTCCTCAGCGACAGCCACCTCCTGGCCGGGCGTGAGCCGCTCGTTGCCCCGAACCACCAGCAGGTCCCCAGCCGTCAGATCACCGGCAACGGCAGCCAAACCGTCATGGTACCCTTGCACCGTCACCGATACCGGAAACGCCTTGCCATCGTTCACCCGGTAGACCATGAATCGATCCCCGGCCGTCACGACCGCGTCCTTGGGAACCATCAGGGCGCTGAAACGTTCGGACAGGTCGAAGGTGACCACTGCCTCCATACCGGCTTTGATAGCAAATCCAGGGTTGTCCAAAAGTACCCGTACGGGAAAGGTCCGGGTCATGGCATCCCCTTTGGGTAAAATGGCATCGATCTTTCCTTCCCGCCCATCCTCGGCCAGGCTGGTCACCGTCACCACCACCCGCCCATCCGGCGGTAATTGCACCGCATAGCGTTCGGGGACATCGACGGCCACCCGGACCTGGGAGATGTCCACCAGCGTAACCACCGGCCCGCCCGGCTGGATCCACTGGCCGATCTGGGTGTGCTCGGCAGCCACAAATCCGTCAAAGGGCGCGACGACCGTTTTCTGTTCGATGCGATAGGCCAGGGTTTCGATCTGGGATTCAGCCACCAGCAGCGCCTGGGACAGGGCGCGGTGGGCATACAGGGCGTCATCGTAGGTCCGCTGAGGGATGCTGTTATTCTCCCGCAGGCGCCCCACCCGCTGCAGTTCCTTCTGCGCATTTTCCAGGTTGGCTTTGACGCGCTCCCGCTCGGCCACCCGGCCCGTGAGTTCCAGCGCCTGCTCACGTGTTTTCAACCGCACCAGCAGGTCGCCCGTTTTGACCCGCCGCCCCTCCTTGGCCGGGAACGCCGCCACGACACCGCCCGCCTCGGCTGCCACCACGCTGGTCGCCACGGCTTCCACACTGCCCACCAGGGTCACCTGGCGGGACACACGCTTTTCCACCACCGGCAGCACGGTCACGGGTGATGGAGGCCGTTTGGCTGCCGCCCCTGATTTATCCTGGGCGAGTCCCGCCATCGGCAGGGCCGATGTGGCTGCCAGCAGAAACAGAAACAGTCGTATCGTTGTCGTCGGGATCATATCCGTCTGCTCCGTGAATTGGAGAAATCGCTTGAGATTGATGAGATTCGGCTGTCAAAATGTCATCTATCAGAAGGCTCAACAGGGTATATCCTCAATAGGGATACCGGTCAAGATCAAGGTTCGTGACCTGCAGGTCCCAGGCGTTCAAGCGACGCGTTTGTGCCCGCCAGCAGCGGCCCACGGCCCATGCGCCACGGGTCAACACCGCCCCTTGCTGATCCGGCAACCGGTCTTATATTAGTGGCCATGTCTGACAATTGTAAATCCGCCCGCGGATGCACAACAGGAATCTGCGGGTGCACGAAAGGATTAGGCACATGAAACTGGCAGTCAGCGGCAAAGGCGGCGTGGGAAAAACGACATTCTCTTCTCTTTTGGCACGGACGTTGAGCGACCGGGGCATAAAGGTCCTGGCCATCGACGCAGACCCGGACGCCAACCTGGCGGCGGCCCTGGGTATTGCCGACGCTGACAAGGTCACCCCGATCGCCGATATGAAAGAACTGATTTTTGAGCGCACCGGCGCCCAGCCCGGCACCATCGGCGGATTCTTCAAGCTGAACCCCAAGGTGGACGACATCCCCGACACCCTCTCCGTCCGGTTGGACAACATCAAACTCATGCGCCTGGGCAGCGTAAAAAAGGGCGGCGCCGGCTGCCTGTGCCCGGAATCCACCCTGCTCAAGGCCCTGGTGACCCATGTGGTGCTGGGTCGCAACGAAGTGGTGATCATGGATATGGAAGCGGGCATCGAACACCTGGGACGGGCCACAGCCCAGGCTGTGGATAAACTGATCGTGGTGGTCGAGCCGGGTCGCCGAAGCATCGACACCGCCGAGCACATCCGACGTCTGGCCGCCGAGATCCGACTGGACCACGTTGCCGTGGTGGGCAACAAGATCCGCAGCCCCAAGGATGAGGAATTCTTGCGCAAGCACTTGCCCGACTTTGAATTTTTAGGATTTCTGCCTTACGACGACGCGCTCATCGAAGCCGATCTCTCCGGCGCCTCTCCCTATGACACGGCAACCACGGCCAAACAGGTCGTGGCCGCCATCATCGACAAGCTATAATCTGATGAACAAACCCAACCGGGGCGCCCCCGAGGGCCGCCGCAGATATCCGTCGCGACGAAAGCCGCCGGGCAGCCGAAAAAACCGCCGGACAGACCGCCGCACGCAGCTCTCCCCAGGGGCCGACCCGCAGCTCAAAGCCGTCTTTTCGGGCATCGGCGTTCCGAGGAACAGACCCTTCAGGCCGGACCGGTTCCAGACCGAGGCCGTGGCGGTCATGGCCGGGTCCGACTGTCTGGTGACCGCCCCCACCGGCGCCGGCAAGACCTGGATCGCCGTCCAGGCCATCCGGCGCACCTTTGAACGGGGCGGGAGGGCGTGGTACGCCTCGCCGCTCAAAGCCCTCACCAACTCGAAACTGATCGAATTTTCCGGGATCTTCGGCCCTGAAAATGTGGGCATTCTCACCGGCGACCGCAAAGAGAGCCCCGATGCCCCCATCATCGTCGGCACCACCGAAATTCTGAGAAACCAGCTTTACGATGCCATGCACCAGGGCGTTTCGCTGAATACGGACCTGGTGGTGCTCGACGAAGCCCATTTTTTGGGAGATGAGGAGCGCGGCGTGGTGTGGGAGGAGACCATGATCTACCTGCCCCCGCGCATCCCCCTGCTGATGCTGTCGGCAACGGTGGGCAATGCGGGCGCCATCGCCGACTGGCTGACGACCATTCGCGGCCGCCCATGCCGGGTGGTGGCCGAAACCCAGCGGCCCGTACCGCTCTACCCCATGGTGTTCCACCCCTCGGGCACCTTGCTGCCCCTGACCGTCAAAGGCAGGCGGGGGGCCAAGGCGCTCCACAAAAAGGTTGAACGTCTCATCGGCGCAAAAAAGCAGCCGGAGCCGCCCCGACGACGCGGCCTTCCCCCCTTTGGCGACATTCTCAGGGTGCTCAAGGCCTATGACCTGCTGCCGGCCATCTTCTTTTTAAAATCCCGCAGCGACTGCGACGCCGCCTTGAACCTGTGCCATGGGGCCGTCCCCCTGCCCGACGAGAAAAAGGCAGAAATTGCCGACCGGGTTCGAACGCTTACCGACAATTCACCGCACCTGGCCCAGCATCGCCAGCGCATTCATCTGGAGCAGGCCGGCGTAGGTGCGCACCACAGCGGCCATCTTCCCGGCTGGAAGCTGGTGGTCGAACATCTGATGAGCGAAGGCCTGCTGACCGCCGTCTTCGCCACCTCCACCGTCGCCGCCGGCGTCAATTTCCCGGCACGGACCATGGTGTTTTTCAACTCGGATCGGTTCAACGGCACCGAATTCATCCCCCTGGACGCCACCCAGCTGCACCAGATGACCGGCCGCGCCGGCCGCCGGGGCATGGACAAGATCGGCTTCGGACTGGCCGTTCCCGGCCGCTACATGGACCTGCGATTGGTGGCCCGCCTGCTCGCGTCCCGGCCGGGAAAGGTGGTCAGCCGCATCCGCATCAACTTCTCAATGGTCCTCAACCTGCTGCTTTCCCACACCCCGGCCCAGATCGAAGAGCTGCTCAAGCGATCCTTCGCCACCTGGCTGCTGATTACCAAAGCCGAGGACAGCCGCCAGAAAAGCCACATGGCCGATGTCCACGAAGTTCTGTGGGAAGATTTTCTACGCCACCTGGATTTTCTCAAAGAGACCGGATTTGTAGACGGCGAAGGCCGTCTTACCGGAGACGGAATCTGGGCATCCCAGCTGCGGGTGGACCAGCCCCTGATCGTGGCCGAATGCCTGCGACAGGGGCTGCTGCCGGACGGGGACGCAGCCCAAATGGCCGGGGTGTTCGCATGCATGGTCAACGAAAGGGAAACCGATGACCGAATGGAGGGACGCCTGGTACCCAACCGGCTCAAGCGCACGGTGGGCCGCATCCAGAAAAAACTGACCGGATTCGCCCGCCACATGAAATCCCGCGGCTTCGACGTGCGCCAGTTCTACCTGAGGCCCGCCGCCATGACCCATGCCTGGGCATCGGGATATCCGTGGGAAAACATCATCAAGGAATACGGCATGGCAGAAGGCAACCTGGCCATGCTGATGACGCGCACCGCCGACAACCTGCGCCACACCGCCAATCTGGTGGATGTCTTTCCCGAAGCCGCTGCCACGGCCCGCGAAGCCATCGGCCTGATCATGAAGGAACCGGTGGTGGAAGGAGCCGATGAGGATGAAGCCGATTGATGAAATCCACGAAGACCAGGCCGCTTCGATCCTCGCAAAAAGCCTGTCCGCGGACTCTGCCGCGATTGTGAAGCCTGCGTCTATCCCCATTGCCCGTTTGGAAAAGGGAGCTGATCCGCCATCTCTTGCATGGATATGCCGAGCATACGGACAGGTGGGTTGTCGGGCGTCAGGAGGGCATGAGGTGTTTGAGATGCGCCTGCACCAACTTGATCTCACCGAAGGAGCCATCATCGCCCAGGGCGTGCTTGATTTGACCAAGCGGTTTTCCCTGCAATCGTGCCAGTTCCCGTTCGATCGTTTGCCGTCTCTCGGACGGTAGAAGCAAGTCTATGGCAACTTTTCCGCTTTCCACCCAATGGGCCATATGTCCCTCGATGGTGGCAAAAGCGAGTCCCCGCTCCTCGGCAATTTGCGCAAGGGTCATGCCCTTCTCAAACAGTTCGAGGCTGACCTTCTTGGTATCGATCCGGGGCGATTTTGGCTTCTCGGGCAACGGCGCGGCCGGTGTGTGGGCGGGCAGGGTTAACGCCTTGATCTGGTGTTGCCGGCGGTAGGCACCAACCATGTCGACCAGTTCCTGCCCATAGCGCTCCACCAGCCGTTTGCCGATGCCCTTGACCCCTTTCAGGGCCGTCAGCGAGTCGGGCAGCGTGACGGCAATCTGGATCAACGTCTTCCGGTGCAGGACGCGGTAATGGGCAAACCCCTCCTCGTCCGCCTTGCGGCTGCGCCAGTCTTTCAGAATTTGAAACAGTTCGGGGTGGGCGATATCAGCTTCGGCGTAGGTTGCCGTCTGGAGTTTCTCCTTTTTCCCATCCGTATGAGTGGCCGCCGCCGACACAGCCCGCAAGTAACGTGAGGGAGAAAACCCGGCCTTGCAGGACTGCACTGCAGCCAGCTTGACCGCGGTCTCCTCCTGCAGGCGTTTGAGCGCATTGGCGACCTTTTTGCCAAGCTCCTTGTTGTCCGTGTCGATTTGCAGATCAAAGATGTGCTTGCCGAGGCCCGATTCAATTTTATCCTGAAAATAGGCCGATGCCTTGGCAATCCTCTCCAATACGACAGTATCGACCGTCGGCAGCATTGCCCCTGAGAAGAGACCCTGCAACTGGTTGAGGAAATTATTGCCGACGGTGCAGATCTCGTCCTCGGTTTTTTTCTGCATCACGCGGAACGCTTCACCACCGGAGATATGGATCAACCCGGAATTTTCCCGCAGCAATGCAGCCATACGCTGCAATAGGTCACCCAGGCGATGAAAATCGAAACACGCCAGCAGCAATTGCTGCTGGTAGTTGATCTTTGCGGCAGTGAGCTGTTCCCGGGAAGGAACGTTTTTTTCCGTCTCCTGGCTGAAAAGGAGAACGGCGGGATCGGTTTTGATCGCCTTTAACGAAAGCGGGGTCGAGAGCACCAGGCCTTCGAAAGTTCGGCAACGGCTGAGAGCCACGTATACCTGTCCGTAGGCAAAGGCAGCCTGGGCATCGATGATTGCCCTGTCAAAGGTGAGTCCCTGGCTCTTGTGAATGGTGATGGCCCACGCCAGTCGAAGGGGGTACTGGACGAATGCGCCAATCTTGTTTTCAGTAATTTCGAGCGTTTCCCGGTTGAGCGTATAGTCGATGTTCTCCCAGGTTACCGGCTCGACCGCGATCGCCTCTGAATCGTCGGGACACTGCACGCGGATATCCTTGCCGGAAATCCGCGTTACGGTACCTATTTTTCCGTTGAAGTAGCGTTTTTGGGGTGTGCCGTCATTGCGGACGAACATTACCTGGGCGCCTGTCTTCAGCTCAAGGGTGGCGGTGGTCGGATAGGTGTGTTCGGGAAAGTCGCCTTCGGTGACGGCTTCGAACCGATGGATCTTTTCCGGCAACGCCTTGAGCCTGGAAGCATTGATGGAATCGGCGATCCGGTTGTGGGTACCAAGGGTAATATACCCGTCGCCGACGGCGGGCGTAAAATCGGCGATATGGCGGCTATTGAGTTCCTTGAGCGAGGAACGATCGATCCGGTTGCTGCGGACACGGTTAAGAAGGCTGATGAAATGGCTGTCCGCCTGGCGATAAATATGCCGCAGTTCAATGGTCACCATTTCGGTGTTGCCCAAAGCGATGCTGCTGAAAAAATAGGGCGACGCAAACGTTTGCTGCAAGAGCTGCCAATCATCGTCCTTGACGACCGGCGGCAGTTGGAACAGATCGCCGATCATCAGCAGTTGCACACCGCCGAACGGCAGACTGCTGCGGCGATAGCGGCGCAGGACGCTGTCCACACCATCCAGCAGGTCGGCCCGCACCATGCTGATTTCATCGATGACCAAGAGGTCAAGGTTCTTGATGATATCGGCCTTTTCGCTGCTGAACCGATACTGGCGGCGCGTGGCTTCACTACCCGGCAGAAACGGCCCGAAGGGAAGCTGGAAAAATGAATGCAGCGTCACGCCACCGGCGTTGATGGCCGCCACACCGGTTGGCGCCGTTACGACTAAACGCTTGTGGCTGTTTTGTTTCAGGGTGTGCAGAAAGGTCGTCTTGCCCGTTCCGGCCTTGCCGGTGAGGAAGAGGTTGCAGCCGGTATCGCGGACAAATTCGTCGGCGAGCTGCAGTTCGGGATTGGTGGTTTTCATTTTTATGTTTTCCTGTTGCACGACATTTCATGTAGCCCAGATCCACAGCAGGGTGATGACCCCGGATGACAACAGCAGGCTTTCCACCAGAAACTCCAAACGCATGCTGGGCAGCATCCGCCCCTTTTCATAGGCGTTGACCAAAATGAGCATGGCCGCCGGGCAAAGGGTCAGGAAAAAACCAAGCCCGGAAATCAGGCCGACGGCCGACCCGGCGGCGATCAGAATCATGCAGCCGACCAAGGTTCCTTTCAGCAGAACCGCGGTTTTTCGGTTCCCCAGCAGGATCGGCAGGGTTTCCTTGCCAATGATGCGATCGCCCTGAACATCCAACAGGTCGAAAAAGGCGGTGCGGGCAAACACCAGGGCGGTAGCCCAGACGAACACCCCCCCGATAGGGAGGGTCAGGGTTCCCTTGCCCGTGATCCCGGGCAGCAGGGCCACCACCACCCCCCAGGCCACGGCGATGAGAAATGTTTTTGAACCGGGAAGATCCTTGATCCGCCGAAACTTGAACCCGAAACGGTTGGGCAACAGGTACAGGTTGTAGGAGAGGCCCAGCAGACTCATGATCAGCAGGATCGCAAAGGCGGCAGCCCCCATGGCCGATGCGAACATGATCCCCAGGCCGCCGGCGGCGATGGCCAGGACAGACAACAGTCGCAGGTGCCGCTCATAAAACCGGGCCCGTTCCGGATCGTTGTATTCATCTTCGGCCGTGCCGGTAAGGTGATTGAGCAGATGCATGGAAAGCACGTAAAGCATGGCCACGGCCACCGGGGCAAGGGCAGTGGTCAGCCCCAACAGCCGCATGCAGGCAAAGCTAAGGCATCCGGCACCCACGGCCACGTATACATTGGTCAATAAGAGGGTCTGAATCGTGCTGTAAACGGTTCTGACGAAGCTGGCTTGCCGCTTGCCCGGCAGCTTTTCCAGTTCCCGGAACACCCGTTTTATGATCCAGTTGGGCGTTGACGCCCCGGCGGTAATCCCCACCCGGTCAACCCTGTCCAGGCAGCAGAATTCCAGCTCAGCTTCAGTTTCCATGAGGAAGGCCGGCTTGCCGGTCTCCCCGGCAATCTCAGCCAGTCGTCGAGTATTACCGCTCTCCTTTCCCCCCACAACGATAACTGCGTCTACGCGATCTGCCAGCTGTTTGACCTCTGCCTGCCGCTTTTCCGTCGAATCACAGATGGTATCAAATGTCTTGTAATGGGGAAACTTGTCGGCAGCCCAGGCTTTCACCTGCTCGTAGAGCTTCATGTTCTGGGTGGTCTGGGCCACGATGATAGCCTGGTCGAAAGCCGGCAAGGCTGCGATGTCCGCCATGGTGCTGACCACGTTTCCCGACGGTCCGGCATACCCCACCAGCCCCACCACTTCAGGGTGGTCCCGGTCGCCGACGATTATGGTGGCAAAACCTTTCCTGGCATGAACCCGAATGATGGTTTGTACGCGGATGACTCGCGGGCAGGTGGCATCCACCACCTTAAATCCAGCGTCCTTGAGCCGCTGCTTGTCCTCGGGAGGTACACCATGGGCCCGCACCAGAACGGTGCCGGTCCCCTGTTGCGGAATCGTTTTCAGGACAGTGATCCCTTTTTTCTCAAATAGGCAGAGGACCTGGGGATTGTGGATCAGGGGGCCGTAGGTGTAAATGGGCTCAGCGTATTTGCCCGGTGCATCCAGGGCCAGTTCCACAGCCCGTCTCACCCCCATGCAGAAACCGGCGGTTTTGGCGATCTCGATCTTCATCTATAATCCGGCGCTACCTTCAGTTGCCATTTAAGAATGGGCTCAAAGCAGCGGCTTCAGGTGATCGATGACAAGGGTTTCCACCATGTGGGGCAGCGGTTCGTCCGACACCCCGATCAAATCGACATTTTCCTGGGATATAGGCAGAATGAGCTTGGTGGCCGCACATCCGGACACGGCTTCGGCCATTTTTTGGGTCACTTCTCCCATCATGGCGTGGGCCAGCATGATACCCAGGGTGCCGACTACCACATCCACCCGGACAACCGTCCGCACAATTGCGTTTTCCCCCGATGCCCCCCGGTTGGCTCCGGCCTTGAGCATCTGGGCGGTGGCGATCGCATTGGTGCCCAGGGCGATGATCTCCACGGACTCGCCGAAGTGGGCTTTAATTTTCTTGATGATGGTGCTGCCGATGCCACCGCCCTGACCGTCGATGATACCGATCGTTTTTCGTGAAGACGGTTGACGCATATCCATTTCTCAATCCCTCAATTCACCGACCCCAATGAATCTCGAAGGGGTTTCATGTAGGCGTTGAGACAATGTTTCTGGCAAGGCCAGAGTGAGAAAGCCGCGTGTCAATACTGCGACGACCGATAACGCCGTCCGGAAACATTGTCTCAACGCCTACAGTTTTTCCACCCGTGCCCGCGCCTTGCGCTTGCGCTTGGGAAGCCGCCGGCCGGGCCCCTTCTTGCGGGTCGTCGGCACCCATCCCGTGGAGACAGTCTCCTCGCCGCCCTTTATCGCCAGGTATCGGGCCATGGCAATCTTTTCCTCGAAGGCTGCTGAATCCAATACGGTGGCGCCGGCCGACTCGGAAGCAGTCATGACCTCCCGGTCGCTGCTGACCACCAAGGCTTTGGCCTTTTCCCGGCGGGCCATTCGTCGTATCACATCATCGGCGCTCTCTCCACCCTGTGAATAGCGGATGGCAATGCCCCTGACCCGTTCCCGGGAACCGTAAAGGGAGGGCTCGGCAGTGCCGTCGAAGACCACTGTAATTTTATGCGGTTTCAGTTTTTTGTAGGCCGCCAGCATGTCCACCAGGGCGTCACGGCCCAGTTGCAGGTCCTGCCGATCCATCCCGGACAGTTCCGGGGATTGGCGGATCAGGTTGTAACCGTCGATGATCAGGTGAATGGCCATGGAAACTAACTTGTCCGGAGCATCCCCAGCAAACGGTCCAGGTCGTCGTCACTGAAAAAATCGATCTCCACCCGCCCCTTCTTGCCCTTGCGCTGAATGCGGACCCGGGTACCGAATTGGCGGGACAGATCTTCGGAGACATCCTTGAAATAGCGCTGAGCAGAGGTCAATTCCGGGGCGCGGGCCGGTTTCTTTTCCGCATTGATCCGTTTGATCAACGCTTCAGTGTCGCGCACCGACAATTTTTTAGCCACTACTTCCCGCCAGGCGCTCTGCTGTTTGGCCGGCGAGTCGGCCCCCAGAAGGGCCCGGGCGTGGCCCATGCTCAAGACGCCCTCCATAATGCTCTCCTTGATCGGGTCGGGAAGCTGGCGCAGCCGCAGGAAGTTGGCCACGGCGCTGCGGCTCTTTCCCACCCGCTCGGCAGCCTTATCCTGGGTTAGATCGAACTCGGTGATCAGCCGATGGTAGGCCTCGGCCTCCTCCATGGGGTTCAGGTTCTCCCGCTGAATGTTCTCTACGATGGAAATCTCCAGCATCTCGGCATCCGAGACATCCTTTACCAAAACAGGCACCCGGTCCAGGCCGGCCAGGGAGGCGGCCCGCAGACGCCGCTCACCGGCTACCAGTTCGTAACCCACATCGTCAGGGCGCACCAGCAGCGGTTGGATGATGCCCTGGCTGCGGATGGATTCGGCCAACTCGTCCAGTTCATCCGCTGCAAAATGACGTCGCGGCTGATAGTGGCTCGGCCGAATCATATCGATTTCACACAGGAAATAACCTTTTCGCGTCGATGACGATGATTCGGAAATCCCCTGCATCGTGCCCAGATCCGGGATCAGTGCATCGAGCCCCCTGCCCAAAGCCATTTTCCGTTTCTTCTTGGCGCCGGATCCGGCGCTGCTCTGTCTGGTTTTATTTGGCATGCGGTGTCCTGAATGGTAAATGGCTGGCCAAAACCGATAACACCGGTCCCGGCGAATCAGCGTTAGCGCAAAGCCTGTCAGGCACGGCCGGCATGATTGGCGGCCATGATCTCCTTGGCGAGGGAAAAATAGCTGACAGCCCCGGCAGACATGGCATCGTAAAGCAATATGGGCTGTCCGAAACTGGGTGCCTCCCCCAAGCGGACATTGCGGGGAATGGTCGTCTTGAACACCAGGTTCTTAAAATGGTTTTCCGCATCCTCGGCCACCTGATGACTCAAATTGGTCCGGCGATCGAACATGGTCAGCAGAATACCGGCAATTTTGAGCCTCGGATTCAACCCGCTCTTGATCCGTTGGAAGGTCTGAACCAGTTGGCTGAGTCCCTCCAGGGCGTAAAACTCGCACTGAAGGGGGATCAGCAGGGCATCGGCGGCCGTCATGGCATTGACGGTAAGCAGACTCAACGATGGGGGGCAGTCGATCAGAATATAATCAAAATCTTCAATCACCGACGCCAACAGGCGCCGTAAGGCATGCTCCCGATGGGGTCGGTCCATCATCTCTACATCGAAGCCGATCAGTTCCACCCGGGAAGGCATGACCTTGAGGGATTCGATCTGGCTGTCGACGATCACCGCATCCGCACCAGCATCGCCGATCATCCCGTGATAAAGGGTTTTTACCAGTTGGGATTTTTCCAGTCCCACCCCGGTGGTTGCATTGGCTTGGGGATCGCAGTCCACCAGCAGCGTCCGTTTTTCAGAAACGGCCAGCGCCGCCGACAGGTTGACTGCCGTGGTGGTCTTGCCCACGCCACCCTTCTGGTTAGCGATGCATATGATCTGTGCCATGGCGCTCAGCTTTAACACAAAACATGCTGTTTGAAAAGAATATTAGAATGTGCCATGCTAGGTCAAAACGCAGGTAAAAAAGCCGTTGCCGCTAAAACTGAAAAGATTATTAACATGCCGAAAAAAAATAAAATATTGACCATTGTAACGATGGTCGCATTTCTCATTTCCACCATTGTCGTCACGGTCCCGGAAGGCATCTGCCTCACCATTCAGGAAGAAAGGGAAATGTCCTCGGAGTTTATGACGGTAGTCAGGGCCCAGTTCCCGCTGATCGAGGATCCGGTTATCAATGACTATGTCAACCGGGTGGGCAAACGCATCCTGGCTGCCATACCGCCCCAGCCTTTTAATTATCAGTTTCACGTGCTCCGTGAAGATGTCTACAACGCCTTTGCTACCCCGGCGGGCCACATATTCTTCAACAGCGGCCTGTTCGCCGCCCTGGAATCCGAAGAGGAGCTGGCCGGCATTATCGGCCATGAAATTGCCCACGTGGTCTGCCGCCACATCTCCGACCGGATCGAAAGCTCCAAGAAGATCGGCATGGCCACGCTGGCCGGGATGGTGGCAGGGGTGTTGCTGGGCGCCGGCGGCGCAGGGGCAGCGGCCAGTGCCGTGACCGCCGGATCGGTGGCCGCCGGTCAGACCGCCGCCTTGGCCTACAGTCGTGACAATGAGACGCAGGCGGATCAGCTGGGCCTGGAATATCTCACCCTGGCCGGTTACAGCGGAGAGGGATTGCTGACATCATTGAAGAAAATCCGCAGCAAACAGTGGTACGGGTCCGAACAGATTCCCACCTACCTGACCACCCACCCGGCGTCCGAGGCCCGCATGAGCTATATCGACAACTGGCTGCACCAGAACCGATCAACAGCGGTCCACATGCGTGGGGAAGTCGGCGGATTTGACCTGGCACACACCCGGTTAATCGCCTTATACACCGATGAAAAAACGGCCCTGCAACGGTTCAAGACCAACCTCCAGGCATCGCCGAACAGCCCGCTCGACCATTATGGATATGCGCTGGCATTGACCCGGGTCGATCAGTGGCACGAAGCGGCCGAGCATATGAAACGGGCCATCGAAGGCAATGCCATGGCCACCTCGATGCTCCAGGATCTGGGAAAAATTTATTTCCATGACGGCCAGTACGAAAAAGCCATGGAGACCCTTTCTGTCAGCAGTTCCGAGAAAAATCCCGAGAGCAGACTGTACCTGGGCCGCACCCAGATGGAATTGGGTCGAATGGCGGAGGCCAAAGACACATTCGAGAATCTGGTGCGCTACAATGA